>CAXUCT010000011.1:0-490 GCA_964249415.1 uncultured Bryobacteraceae bacterium
CCGCCGTGGTCCGTGAGCTCAGTGCCCTACAGTTACCATTGGTGGTCAATGCGCGTACCGACGTATTTTTGGCTAACATAGGCGGCCCTGAAACACGTCTCACGCACGCGCTGGAGCGGCTGAATGCATTTCACGATGCCGGCGCGGACTGCCTCTTTGCTCCTGGTGTAAGCGATCCTCATACCATCTCTGTGTTAGCGCAGGACTTGCGCGGTCCCCTCAATATCCTCGCCACGCAAGGTACACCAAACGTTAGAGAACTGCAGCGGCTCGGGGTAGCGCGCGTGAGCCTAGGTTCTGGACCAGCGCGCGCCGCCTTAGGCTTGGTTCGTCGAATCGCTCATGAGCTTCGCGACGGAGGAGGTTATACCGCCATGCTCGAGAACCAAATCACCTACGCCGAAGTCAATGAAATGCTAGGACGTGGTTAGCCGAGATACTGCACGTGAACGTATGTTCCGAGCCTCGGGTTATACGCCAGGTACCAACC
>CAXUCT010000011.1:500-1579 GCA_964249415.1 uncultured Bryobacteraceae bacterium
GAATAACAACTTGATCGGAGTCCCACGACCAGTCATTTACATACCCATACTCGTCAGGCGCAACGCCGAAATAGAAGCCGTTAAACCAAAACCGTGACGGGCCACCTCCGCCCAACTGCCAAACATGTCCCGGCCCGAACCCGCCGGTAAAGCGGCCGCGTGCCCAAGGATGGTCCATGCGGAGATGTGCATCGTTAGGAGCCGCATGTCCCACCCACTCGTCGTTAGCATGAACATGCGGTGCGTTCGGATGGCCTTCGGCGTCGCGAAAATTGCGCGCCTGCATGTTCCGGGCGCCGCCCTCACGCCCTTGCGTCTCACGCCCTTGCGGCGCCGGCGCCGCACCACGCTGCTGACCTTGACCGCCCCCGCGCATTTGCGCCGAAGGGGCCGGGCCATGCTCCGGAATGTGCCCGCCTCCAGGACTGGCATGTTCTTGGCCGTGTCCTTCGTGCTGCCCGGCAGCCATGAAACCGAGCACCGAAAACATCAAACAAACTGCTGATACTCGTATAAGCGTTTTCATGCTCCACTCCGTTTCCACCTTAACAGTGGCAGTCCTCTTGGATGCCTGTTCCTCTCACCCGGCGGACGTGACCACAGGGCGATGAAGCCGCAACGCCGCGACGCAATCGCCATCGAGGCCGCGCTGGGCATCTTTTTGTAAAATGTCGAAGACCTGTTCATAGGGAAGCGCATCGCGGTACGGTCGTTTGGTGGTGAGCGCCTCATACACCTCCGATACGGCCAGAATGCGCGCGGGAAGCGAGAGCTCTGCCCCGGTGAGGTGACGAAAATAACCCCGGCCATCCAGTCTTTCGTGATGCGCAGCCACCAGTTCGCTGAGCAGTTCAAATCCGGGAACCCGCTTCAGGATCATAGACGAGAGATAAGGATGCTGCTGAACGGCTTTCCGCTCTTCGTTGCTGAGGCTGCCGGGCTTTTCCAAAATCGCATTCGAGATGCCAAGCTCACCAATATCGTGCAGCAGCGCCGCCCTGCGAATCAGCTTTACTTCCGGCTCGCCTATCCCGAGCGCACGCGCTATTGCAACCGACGACCCGGCCACGCCTGTTGAG
>CAXUCT010000011.1:1589-11310 GCA_964249415.1 uncultured Bryobacteraceae bacterium
CTCCACCTCTAACCACAACTGCTCGCCGCGCGCAATCGCCTCAAAGGCGCGCACCACTTCCGGGTCGAACCAGCGCCCCTTGCGTTTACGTACCACTTCGAGAGCCGCTGTCGCACCCCGTGTTGTGAAGAACACATCTGCTGTTTGCGCCAGGTTCATGATGCGCGATAACAGCGGAATCTCTCTACCCCGCAGGCCGTCCGGATGCCCGTTTCCGTCCCATAACTCGTCCAGGCTGCGGATTGCTGAGGCCGTCCCCTCCCGCAGGCCCAGACGGCGTGCGATATCGGCGCCCCGCTCGCAGCGGATCTGGATCAGTTGCTTCGCGTTGCGCTTCTGATGCAGCGCGACTTGGGCCAGTCCGCGAACTCGATGGAGAAATGACGCCCCCGCGCGCACATGCGAGATCGCGTACTGCAACGACTCCCAAGTGGTTCGCGTCCAGTCTGTGGTCTTCACATCGCGCTTGGCCTTGATGTCGTCCGAGCCTAGGATCTGGAACATCCGCGAGGCATTGCTGCTGCAACCGGCATCCTTCATCAGGGAGGCGTAATAGAGATCCGCGCGCATGTCGACCGGTAGCCCAAGTTCTTGGGCTATGCGCATTCCTAAAACGCAACAGCGCGTGGAATGGCCAAGGGGCTGGCCCTCCGTCAAGTCCAATGCAAATGACAGCGCCGAAAGTATTTCAGACACGCGGATCACCGGTGTCTCACGGCGGCCGACAATGTCAGTGGTCTCGGCAACGGCAGGGGCTGTTAAAGACATACACCTTCACTTGGTCGTATCGGCAAGCCTCGGGCAAATTGAGAGGTTTAAAATGGCAGGCAGCTCCCGTTGCCGTCCAGCATGCCCTTCCTCGCGCGCTTCTCCGCATCGCTTCTGCTGGCGCTCACGGCCGGCTTGACGGGCGCGCAGGTTCCCGCCCCGCCGGAAGGAACCATCCCGACCTTCGGCACGACCGTCTACATCGGCTCAGGGCTGCGCGGTCAGATTTATGCCATTCCACCGGACACCGAGTCGCTTCCGAACTTCAAAAAGCTGTCTGCGCTCGGCGCCATCTACGCCACGGTGTTGAATGTTCCTCCCCGTCTTTTCTCGGACGGTTTTCCGGGAGTCACTCAGCGCTTTGAATGGTTTGCGATCGACTACACCGGCAAGTTCTGGATCGGGAAACCAGGCACCTACCGCTTCGCTCTGGCCTCCGACGACGGTTCGAAACTCTATGTCGATCGATCCACGGTAATCGATAATGACGGCATCCACCCAGCTCAGACCGTAGAGGGCAACAAGAAGCTGGCGCGTGGCGTGCACAAGAT
The DNA here is from genome assembly GCA_964249415.1 of uncultured Bryobacteraceae bacterium. Classification (GTDB taxonomy): domain Bacteria; phylum Acidobacteriota; class Terriglobia; order Bryobacterales; family Bryobacteraceae; genus Bog-105. The sequence continues at coordinate 2,909 of CAXUCT010000011.1, forward strand.
TCGCGTATCTTACTTCCAGGGGCCGCGGTTCCAAGTTGCGCTGATGCTCGCCGTTGCAGCGCCGGATGGGAAATGGCACATCTTCAACACCGATGACTTCGAGCCCCCTCACAATGCCGACGACCGGAAGCCGCCGAGCCGTGACTAAACCGAACGGGCGGTTCTCCCTTTTGATCTTGCCGGTGATTTCGACGGGAACACGGCAGCCGTTCAGAAAGCGGCTGAGCAGATTGAACCACGAGATGATCAGCACATCGTTGCGGCAGATCGTTCAGCGTATTTACTAAGCTTCCATCGGAATCACGCGACCGGCGGCACTACGCAGCGAGGGCGCGCTGTGCTCCGAAGGTCAACATGAAACGTGAGATGCCGGTAAACAGGATGCTGATACCGATGAGAGTTCCGATGACCCAGACCGAACTGAACGGCCACGAACTCCAGATTAAGAAAGCCAGAATGAGATTGATTGCACCATTAAAGACGAGCCAAATAGATCCGTGTAAAGGCTGGAGCTGAAAGTAATGGATGATCTCGAGAATGCCTTTGAAGAAAAGGTAAGCAGCGAGAATGAGCGTGAGAGAGGTGAGCCCAGCAAGAGGGTGAAAGATCAGGTAGAAGCCGGCTATGAAATAGACAACGCCAAGGAGCAGCTCCCATAGCAAGCTGGCAGCCGAGTGCCGTTTCCACGCAAATAGAAAATGGACTACCCCGACCAAGGCGAGTATCCAACCGATCATCAGAGTGATAGCAAGACCGGAGACCAAGGGAATAATGATAGCGAAAACTCCAGCTATCACCAGAAGGGTGGCCAGAGCAATCGACCAGCCGCGCGAGGCGGAGACGGAGGAGGAGGGGAATGCTTGAGATGTGCTCATGAGATGAATCCTTCTTTCAAATAATTTCTGTTCGCTTTGGTTAAGGGAGGCGATGCGTAGTGATACGGATCTTTCACCACGTGGTGGTCCGGTTCCTTGAATTCTTCCCGGTCAAAGTGGACGGCGGTAGATTTAGTTCCCCCGTTAGATACGCGGAGAGTAGTTATCGTTTCGCTGCGGGCCCTAGACCTATGAGGCAACGCGAAGCAAGCGAGTGCGAGAGCAAACCGGGGCGCGGCGCCACGACCCTGTTGCTGGCCTTCCGGATAGCTCAACTTACGTGAGGAGGACTGGTTTCGGCCGAGCTTTCGGGAAGGTATCTTACAAAGGATTGAGTAATTCGACGCGAGGGCAGGCTACAAGTTAGGTGTGGACCGCAAAGATTCGGCGCTGGCTGCCCGCTAAATCATGGCTTGAGGTGCGCGTCAACGATGGCGGAGCTTAAGTCCGCGGCCTCTACCTGATAGCTTCCGTTTTGGTATTGTTCTCGCAACCGAGCAAGCCGGACGTCGCGCTCGTCCGTGGGTGTTGATTGAGTTTCAGGGGGGGAGCTCGGCTGCTCTGCTTGGCGCGCGGCGGCCGCTCCGGATGAAGTCACAGACCGACGATCAGAAGATTCCACAGGCACCTCGCTCCTTTCATCTTAGCGGATCAGCGTCCGGGTAGCTTAGCTTGGTCGCGATCTGATTCAGGATTATCCGGTTTTAAGCGACGGCGACGTGGCGCAGTGCTCCAGGAACTAGTGGGGAGGCTGAAGTTTCGGGAGCAGACTGCCGAATACTGTGGTAGGCGGGAGTAGGGCATAGATGAAGACCGTGAAGGGGTTGCAATGATCGCTCGCGAAGATTTGAAGGGCACGGAGGTACCAGCCCTCAATGCAGAAGTACGGGAGAAGCTGATTCTGGAGCATCTGCCTCAGGTGAAGCTGATTGCGAGGCGAATCCATGAACGCTTGCCCGTATCGGTGGCTTTAGATGATCTCATCTCGGCAGGAGTAGTGGGGTTGATCGCTGCCATCGACCGGTATGATGCGCGACATGACGTAAAACTGAAGACGTATGCGGAATATAAGATTCGCGGCGCCATATTAGATAGTCTGCGAGGGCTTGATTGGGCTCCGCGGCAGCAGCGCAAACGCGCCAAACTCATCGAAGCGGCTATCTCTGTGCTGGAGCAAGAGCACCATCGCATGCCCACGGAAGAAGAGATTGCCGCGCAACTGCATCTTTCGGTGTCCGAGTACCAGGATTGGTTGTCGGAAGTTCGGGGATTGACTCTCGGCAGTCTGGAGAACGCCGGAACGGAAGACGACGGGTGCGATTTACTGAGATACTTGGCCGATTCCGACGAACAGTGGCCTTCTCAGATCGTTGAGCGCGCCGAACTCGAGCGCCTTTTAGCGGAAGCGATTGAACGGATGCCGCAACTTGAAAGAACAGTGCTGGGACTGTACTATTACGAAGAAATGACACTGCGGGAGATTGCGAAAATCGTGGATCTCCATGAGTCGCGAATTTCACAGCTGAAATCGCAGGCGATTTTACGGTTGCGCTCTTATATGCAGAAGCGTTGGCCGCAGCAGCGCGGCGCTTAGAGAAAAGCGCGCCCTCATTGGCTATCGGGCAGTTTAAGCAACAACTCAACCTTCCGGTGATCCCGCATGAGCGTAACAGCAACAGAAGCGCCTGGCTGTCTCAATCCGGCCGTAAGGTCCCGCGCAGTCACGACCTCTTTGTGGCCCACGGAAAAGATGACGTCACCGGTTTTTAGCCCAGACTTTTCAGCAGGGGAGCCGTTCTCGATTGCTCGAATGAGGACGCCTCCGGGGACTCCGAAGTACTCAGCAAATTGCGAGTCGACCTGCTCAAATTCGACTCCGAGCAGGAGGTTCCTCCATACCATTACCGGGCGCGGGACGTCAACCGGACCGGCGTAGAATCGTTTCTCCGAAAGGGAGAACCCCGCAAACGGCAGTGAATCGAGGGGTCGGGGCGGCACAGCGGTGGTCACAATGGTAGAGTGCGCTTTGCTCTCACGCCAGAACTGAATCGTGACCTTCCTTCCTGGCGGGGTCTCCCCAACCAGGCGGATCAATTGTTGTACGCCGAGGATATTCTCGCCGTTATAGCTCAACAGAACATCACCAGGCTGGAGCTTGGCGGCGTCTGCTGGACCACCTTCCACGACCCCCTTCACCTCGACACCGCGTTCCTCGCCCAGCTTCAGGATGGCGGCACGGTCGGCAAATACGTCGGAAAGCTTAACCCCGATATAGCTGCCAGTCGAAGCCTGTGGCGAACCCGCCTGCAGCATCTGCACTGTACCTGCATGGCGTAAAGCTGTCGGATTGGATTGAGAGTTACCCGCTTGCGGCACGAGCGTACAGACGAGAGTTGCGGCAGAAAGCAAGACACGCATAAGTAATCCCGCTGCGAAACGGGTCAATAGACGTTGGACGGAGCATTCACTTCGCGCAGTATCTGCAGGCAGCGCGTGCGCACATAATCGTCCTCGCGCTCGGAACGCAGAATATCTTCAAACGTGCCCGCCCTGCGCCGCGTCAGTGGCAAGCTGCCATCTGCGGGCGCCAGGACATCGATGGCTTCAGAGCGAACGCCCGCGTCGCCGTCATGTTCGAGCACATACTTCAGCGTCTCAACCGTGGAAGGATCGTCGGAAAACGAACGAAGCCCGTCGAGCGCCTTCAGCCGAACGGCAGCGTTGGGATCATGTTTAGCGCTCTTCAGCAAAGCGTCGCGGACATCGCCGCCGCTCTGCCCTTTGAGGACTTCTACAGAGTAAACGCGTATGCCGGGATCGGTGGGGTCCTCCATGGCGGCTAAAAGGAGCCGCCGAATTTGCCCGTCGCCTACTCGGCCGGTGACTGCCTGTTCCCTTACCTGATCGATCACGAGGCGGACACCATCTTTGCCCTGGGGCTGAATGTCGCGCACGCGCGTGGTTGGTGGATTTAGAAATCCAGCTTCGGTGACCCCGTCGAATGGGCCGCGTGATCCGTCCATCCATCGCCCTGCGCCAAAACCCAGGAATACCAGAAAAGAAGCAGCCGCGACGCGTAGAGACCAGCGTGTTGCGCCAAAGCCTGACGACTGCATCCAGCTCCACCAGGCAGATTCCGCCTCCGCTGCATGCCTGGCTCCCAGGGCGAAGCTCAGGTCGCGCCGGCACTCCGCTAACAGCTCCAGGGGCACGTCCGCGCGCTCCGCATTCAGTGCGCCGTGCCACTCTTTCTTTCGCGCTAGAACACGCTGGCAGAACGCGCAGCTCTCCAGGTGCTGCTCCAGCGCTTCCTCGGGGGCGAAATCTAATTCGCCGTAGAGATAGAGCGAGAGGTTGGTCTGAACCTGCTGGCAAGTCATACGAAATCCTCGAGCGCGGCGCGCATTTTCTGAGTAGCCCGAAAAAGGCAGTTCTTGGCGGCTTCTTCCGTAACGCCCAGAGACTCGCCGATGGCCCGCAGTCTCATTCCCTGATAATGCCGCATCTCAAACACCAGCCGCTCGCGGGCGGTCAGGCGACTCAAGACTTCCTGGACGCGCGAGTTCACTTCGGCGCTCATCAGTTGACGCTGGGGATCTACGTCGGCCCGGTGCTCAGGCAGGAATTGGAAGCGGTCGAATTCGCCCGCGCCGGTGTCTACGGCCGCTGTCTCTTCCTTGCGAACCTTGCGCTTGCGAATCTGGTCCAGGCAGAGGTTTGCCACAATCCGGTAGAGCCAGGTGCTGAAGCTGCAATCGAAACGAAATTTGGACAGATTCCGGTAAACACGCAAAAATGCTTCCTGGTAGACGTCGCGCGCATCTTCTTGCGAGTGCAGCAAGTTGAGCGCCATTCGGAGCACGTTCGCGTCATAGGACCGGACCAACTGCTCAAAGGCTTCCGAGCTGCCGCTTTGCGCAGCACGAATCAGACTTTTCTCGTCGGACCAATCCGTCGCGCCATGCACGGCTAGAGTTCCAAGTACTTCGGCTCTGGTATCCACCGGTAAGATGGACGTACCAAGCCTGATTTTGTCACGCGCGGTAAGCGACAAAGCTTCCTTTAGAGGAAGCTGCAGGGGTGGCGCGTGGGGTTCCTAGCGGGGCCACTTCTTACCTTTCCCCCTTTCGCCGCCCAAGCGTGCGAGAAACGCTATGACCTATCTGGAGTGATCTATCCTTACTAGACTGGATCTCAGATCCCGATTTCGGCGTTACAAGTAAAGGTGAAAGCCAGATAGACGCGAGCACGCTGAACACTACTGCATAGAGAAGATGGAAGCGGAATTTCCCGGACTTGCGGTACCAGTTCCACCAACATGGTCGAGTCCCTCGGCACTCATTTCCGGCAGCACTACTACCCGAAGGTCGATCCTGGCTCCATCGGTTACGGTTTGGAAACCGAAGGTGCAAAAGTAATCAAACTCACTATTTTGCCTTCCGGAGAGACACGAATCTGGTCGTGACCTTTGGCAAAAATGTTCCCATCTGCTTGTACCAGCACCCAGGTCAGTAACGCGACATCATGGTGAGCGGACACATCTCCCACGTCAAAATGTCCTTCAGGGAATTTCTTTTGGAACTCTGCCATATCCTGGATCATAGTTTCGCGTCCGCCTGATTCGTGCCGGCGAGTGGAATACTGAACATTCTCTGCGATGACTTCAGCCGTGATCTTCGTCCGCTGCTCATCCGAAATCGCCTTCCAACCGTTTAAGTATTTTTCATATAGTTTCCAGGCTTCTTGATTCGTAATCACTTTTGCTTTCTCCTTTGCACCGCGAACCGGTTGTCGGTTTTTATCTTTAGCTTTCCCATGTGATGCCTTGGAACTCACCTCGGCTTGAACCTGCGAAAGGCATATCGCTACCACAAAAAACACTAGCCACTTATTCGGCATTTCTGACCGCTTCGGCGTGACGCTGGTAGTAGTTAACTACGTCTTCTCCGGGCACGCCGTCTGGTGAAAAGGAGCGCATCATGGGAGTCATCACGATACGATTCTTCAGAGTGAGGCCTTCAAGTCTGAATGGTTTTAAACAGAATTCCGTAGATCTTGTGGTCACGCGTAGCTCCTCGTATCAATTCATTAATACAATATCTGTAAGAATGTACGGATGTCAAGAGAGGCGATGTGAGGAAACAAACCAGCAGCGATGTGAACGCGCGACGAAACCGCGTGCTAGATGGCGCCTCGAAAGTATTTTTCAGGTATGGCTACGCGCGGACCACCCTAGGGGATATCGCACAGGAGGCAAAACTTCACAGACCGGCTTTGTACTCTCTCTTCCCAGAGGGCAAGGACGAACTTTTTGAAGCTGTGCTCTTAAGACTGGTTGAGAGTGAAGTCGAGCGATATCGGAAGGAAATCCCGAGGCTAAAGACGCTACGACGGAAGATCCTCTATTGTGTGGAGCAGTGGTCGCTGGGCGGTTTCCGGCTTACTGATAAGCACCCGGATGCTCGCGATGCGTTCAATATGGTCTATCCTGCCGTTCGGAAGATGTATGAGGTTCTGACATCGTTCTATGCCGAACTGCTACGAGAAGCGGTCGCATCGTCCGCTCTCAACCTGTCCGCCGAGCAGATAGCGCGCCTCCTCATTTTCTCACTTCGCGGGATCAAAGACATAGCAGAAGACGCTGAGAGCATGCGACGGCTCTTGATTCAAGAGGTGGATCTGGTTCTAGCGGCTCTATCAGCCCAAAGAAGCCCGTCATCGACTTGAACAGCGAACTTTCACAGCGGGGTTTCTGTCGAATTGTCTAGTTCCCGTCGCGAAATTCCAAAAAACCGCTTACTGACGTGCGCGGCTCAGTTCGAGGTCTAACGTTATTCAGAGACTTACCGGGCCTGCCATTTTGCGATGGAAAGTAGCTAGGCTAGCTGGCTAGTTCGAGTTCTATCAACTTTTTAGCGGGGTCGATATGCGCAATCCGGAAACTGCGAACCTCGCCCGCGCGAGCTACTGACTTAGCGGGTCCCGTAGCGCCGCCGCCCTGCTTCCATTTAGCGGCCAGCATGGCGCTTAAAGAAGAAATATCCGACGCTTTTGTCTCGTTAGAGCTGGCTGGCTGCTCGTTCGCTTGCTTCAACTGGCACGTACCGACGACGCCTTCGCCCAATTCCACCTTGGCGCGGTTGCCCTGCACCTCAAGCAACCTGCCGCTGACGGTTTCGCCGGGCTGATGTTCCGAGATGTAATGGTCCACCGTAGTTGGTTCCAGCTGCTTTAAGCCGAGCCGGAGACGGCGCCGCTCCCGGTCGAATTCGAGAACCACTGCCTTAACCGTTTGTCCCTTGGCGAGCTTATCTTTGGGATGTTCGATCCGCTTCTCGTTCGTGACATCGGAGATGTGGACCATTCCTTCGATACCGTCGCCCAGTTCAATGAAAGCGCCAAAGGCAGTGAGATTAGTTACAGGTCCTTCGACCATCGCACCAACGGGAAAGCGTTGCGGAACGGCATCCCAGGGATCACCCAGCGCTTGTTTATACCCTAGGCTGATCCTGCGATCCACTGGGTTAACCTGCAGTATCACGGCCTCGACGCGTTCGCCTACTTTGAGCAGATCACCAGGTTTGCGAACGCGCTTGTTCCAGGAGAGTTCGGACAGATGAATGAGTCCGTCTACTCCGGGCAGCAGTTCGACAAACGCGCCGAAATCAGCGAGACGCGACACAGTCCCAGTAACGCGATCGCCAATGTTGAAGGTGCGCGCCGCGACCGTCCATGGATCCTCCTGCAGTTGCTTCAGGCCCAGAGAGATCTTCCGGCTATCCGCATCAATCTTGAGGATCTTAACTTTGACTTCGTCACCGGGTTTGACGAGTTCACTCGCTTTACCGACGCGCGAGTAAGACATATCAACGACGTGCAGCAATCCATCCACGCCGCCCACATCGACGAAGGCGCCAAAGTCCATCACGCTGCGGACGTGCCCCCCGACAACGGCGCCCTCCCGCAACTCAGAAAAGGCTTTCTGGCGCCGCCCGGCTTGTTCTTCTTCGAGCACAACGCGGCGATCGACCACAACGTCTTCCTTTTCGGTGTCGAGCTTCGTCACGCGGCATTGAATTTCTTGACCGACGAAATTCTGCATCTCTTCGGATTCGCGAACACCGCTTCGGGAAGCCGGCAAGAAGGCGCGGACGCCCACATCTACCCGGAAGCCACCCTTCACCTGCTCCGCAACCGTGCCGGCGATATTGCGCTTTTCCGCAAAGGCTGTTTTGAGCGCGCTCCAATCTTTAGGGCGCTCTACTCTGATCGTGGAAAGTTCGTAGTAACCCTCTTCGTTGCGAGGTCCCGCCGTGACCGAAATCGAAGCCCCTTTCTGCGGCTCACCGGTTTCCGTCTCACGCCACTTTGGTATGGGGAGCGATCCTTCGGTCTTTCTTCCGATGTCAATGAGGATGACGTCAGGGCCGACTGAAACGATCGTTCCCGTAACAGTTTCCCCGTGCCTTCCGTCAGCATGTTGTTGCTCAAACGTCGACAGGATATCGGCAAAATTGTCGTCCTCCC
>CAXUCT010000011.1:11320-24484 GCA_964249415.1 uncultured Bryobacteraceae bacterium
TAAGCCAAACTTGCCGGCCCCGCCCAGAACCCATCGTCCTCCCGCTGAGCGATTTCCTCAACGGGGATAAGGGGATCGGAATGCACGTTACTCATGACTGCGAGAATTTCCCTTATTTTGTCACAGAGTGTTCAAAGTGACAGTCGCAGCAAAAGTGAGCGAGGCAAGCGACAGAAGCCGCAACAGCTTGTTCCGCGTCCAAGATTTTGCGTGGTTGCTGTTTGTTGCGGTTCTGATCGCGACCGCGCCGGAGACCAACTACGATGCGCTGATTCTGCTGCCCCTTATTGGTGCATTTCAGATTCTGGAGCCGCGACTCAAAGTGTTCTCATCGCGGGAGGGACAGATCACTTCCATCGTTCTGAAGCTGGTGCTGAGCTACCTGTTGATCGGCTTCACGCACGGGTCCGAAAGTTACTATTCGTCCATCTTCCTGATTCCGGTGGTCTCGGCGGCCACCATATTAGAACTGCCCGGCGTCATTCTCGTCACCGCCATCGCTTGCGTGGCTTACTTTTCATTTCTGCTGCCCGTGTTTGTCGATTACAGCAGGTATCAGCTGACGCCGGAACAAATGAGCCTTATGTCATTGCGGGCGGCCTTTTTCGCCATCGTGGCTTTCCTGGTCTACGATCAGGCGAAGGCGAAGCGCTATGAAATGCAGCGCACCCAGGATGCGGCTGAGCGGTTGGCGGAATCGAATAATAGCTTGCGCGAGGCGCAAGCCTCGCTTCGCCGGAGCGAACGCCTGGCCGCTTTGGGACAGCTTACTGCCGGTCTTGCGCATGAATTGCGCAACCCGCTGGGAACCATCAAAGCATCCGCTGAAATGCTGACGAAACCGTCAACGAGGCAGCGCCCCGAAGTAATGTCTGAGATGGCCGGATACATTGGAAGCGAGGTGGATCGAATGAACGGTCTGATTTCGAATTTTCTGGACTTCGCACGGCCGTTGCAGATTCACCCCAGTGCTGGAGATCTTAAGAAGTGTTCGATACGGTCGTGAGGCAACAAACGGAGCTAGCGAACAGCCGCCATGTGCCGCTCGAAGTGCATGAACATCCGGAGCCGATCCTGTTTACTTTCGATCCGGATCTATTGACGTTAGCTCTTTCCAACCTGGTGCAGAATGCCGTGCAAGCAAGCGCCTCGGGGCAACAGGTGGAGCTACGCGCGGAAGAGAGGCAGGCGGACGTGGTGATTCTGGTCAGCGACAAGGGCGAAGGGATTCAGCCGGAACACCTCGAAAACATTTTCAATCCATTCTTCACAACCAAGCCGCAGGGCGTTGGCCTCGGGCTCGCCATTGTCTCGAAAATCATCGATGAGCATCGCGGCCACGTCACAGTGTTTAGCGAACCCGGCCGCGGCACTCGATTCGAGATCACTCTTCCGAAGGCGCAGCAAGCGTAAGATGGCGGCCGGCCGTGTATTAGTAGTAGAAGACGAAGAGAAGCTTCGCCGCGTAATACAACTTCAACTGGAATCGGCGGGTTTCGAAGTGGATGGCGCGCCGAGCGCCGAGCAGGCGCTGCCGCTGGCGACGGTGGCACAGGTGGTGATCACCGACTTACGCCTTCCCGGCATGGATGGCTTAGCGTTGATTCAACAGTTGCAAGCGCGCGGGGTGCAGGCCGGAGTCATCGTCATGACGGCGCACGGCTCTATTGAAACGGCGGTAGAGGCGATGAAGCTGGGCGCAGCGGACTTTTTACAGAAGCCTTTCTCGCTGGACCATCTGACGACGCTAGTGCATAAGGTGATGGCTGTCCAATCATTGCGCGCCGAAAATGTCCGTCTGCGCGAACAACTGGATCAGCGCTACCAGTTCGATAACATCATCGGCGGAAGTCCGGCGATGCGCGACATCTTTCACACAGTGGAGCGCGTTGCACCTACGCGGGCTACGGTGTTGCTGGCAGGCGAGAGCGGGGTCGGAAAGGACATGATTGCGCGCGCCATCCATCAGCATTCACCTCGCAAGAATCACGCGTTTGTGAAAGTGGATTGCACCGCGCTGCCCGAGAACCTGATGGAAAGCGAGCTGTTCGGGTACGAGAAGGGCGCGTTTACTGGCGCCACTGTCACCAAGCCTGGACGGTTTGAGCAAGCCGATGGAGGCACCGTATTTCTAGATGAGATCGGAGACGTACCCGGTTCTATCCAGGTTAAGCTGCTGCGCATTCTGCAAGACCGGCAATTCGAACGGCTCGGCTCGAATGTCACGCGGAACGTTGATGTCCGTGTTATCGCCGCCACCAATGTGGATCTCCGCGAAGCTCTGGAGCAGGGCCGTTTTCGCGAAGATCTCTATTACCGGCTCAATGTTGTTCCTATTAGCATTCCTTCGCTGAGGGCGCGCAAAGAAGACATTCCTTTCCTTGCGATTCACTTCGTGCACAAGCTTGCCAATGAGTTAGGGGGGTTGGCAAAAGACATCAGCCCAGCGGCTATCGACCGGCTGCTTGATCATTCGTGGCCGGGGAACGTGCGGGAGCTGGAGAATACCATCGCTCGCAGTCTTGTTCTGGCGCCGGGCGAAGTTCTGCAACCTGCGGACATACGCGTTGAGGCGCCGAGACATCAAACGCTGACGGCTTCACAGCAGACGCCTTTGCTTCCCGAAGGCGAAACACTGGAGCATTGGGAGCAGATGATGATCCGCGAAGCTCTGCGACGAGCGAATGGCAATAAGAGTCAAGCGGCGCGAATATTAGGTCTCACGCGCAATGCGCTGCGCTACAGGCTTTCGCAGATGGGTCTGGACAGCGGCCCGAGCGACGGTGCAGATGCATAGGTTAATTAGAGCGTTGCAAGATAGGGGACAGGTTGTGGCAAATGAGCCTTATCAAAGCCCACCTGGATTTTAAATTCGCTAAATACGATCCGAGTAGCGCATGAAGACTTTTATCCAATTTCACAAAGAGGCAGAATTCTTGAGAGAGTCCAGTGGCTCTACAACTATCGAAAACACGCTCTTGAAGGCGTTGAGGGTGTTTAAACTTTTCAACATTCCCCATTACATCTGCGGTGGGTTCGCAGTGCAAGAGCACGGCTATCCTCGATTTACAGTAGATGTGGATATTATCGTACCCGATGTCGAGTTCGCCGTAGAAAAGTTATTGATGAACGGCTTCAAGGCGAATCCCGGTTCCAAGATGACTGTTACTGATCGAGAGACAAGAGTGGAAGTCGATCTCCTTCCGGGCGGTAAGAAGGTCGATCCGGGTCCGCTCACTTTTCCAATGCCCACTCACGTCTCTGAAACGCCTCAAATCCTAACATTAGACAAGCTGATCTCTGCAAAGCTGTCCACGTACATTGGCGTTGGGGTCCAGCGGGCACAGGATTATGCCGATGTCGTAAAGCTGATTGAAGCGAACAACTTACTACGGGAGTACGACGTCGATCCGAAAGTTCGAGATGAGTATCAGAAAATTTGGGATGAACTTCACCGACCGAAAAAAGCTCAGTGAGCATTAGAAACTTAGCTAGTGGGCTCCTTGGGCGAGGCAGGTATTGTTAACGCCCTAATCAGAGGCGAACGATGTTTGGGGAACGGAAGCCTTTCAAGGCGTTGCGCGTGTCCACGATGAGTTTGCTGCGCTCGACTACTGCGCCGTAGTCGACGGCACTGTGGTCGGTGACGATCACCACGCAATCGGCAGCTTCGATGCCTGTGAGCATGTCGTGCGCTCTCAAGGTGGCACCGTCTATCTGGATCTGCTCGACGTAGGGATCCGAAAACGTGACCGTAGCACCCAGGCGCTGGAGTAAGAGAATGATGTCGAGCGCGGGTGATTCGCGAACGTCTTCGATGTTGCGCTTGTATGCCGCGCCCAGCACGTGGACGTGCGATCCTCTAACTGGCTTCGATGCGTCATTCAACGCATTCTGGATTTTCTCGACCACGAATTCCGGCATGCGGCCGTTAATGTAACCGGCTAACTCAATGAAGCGCGCCTCAATACCGGCCTCTTTACTTTTCCAAGACAAGTAGAACGGATCAATCGGAATACAATGACCGCCGAGCCCCGGCCCCGGATAGAAGGGCATGAAGCCAAACGGCTTGGTAGCGGCCGCGTCGATCACTTCCCATACGTCGATGTCCATGCGGTCGCACATCAGAGCCATTTCGTTCGCCAAGCCGATATTGATCATGCGGAAGGTGTTCTCGAGTAGCTTTACCATCTCCGCCACGCGCGTGGAACTGACAGGGACTACCGTTTCGAGCGCTTGGGCATAGAAGAGGGCGCCCAATTCAGTGCATGCAGGCGTCATGCCACCGACTACTTTGGGTATGTTAGATGTCTGAAATTTGCGGTTACCCGGATCGACGCGCTCCGGCGAGAAGCAGAGGAAGAAGTCCTGGCCCACCTGGAGGCCGCCCGATTCCAGCTTCGGCAGCACTAACTCATCCGTTGTGCCCTGATAAGTGGTGGATTCGAGCATTACGAGCAGACCCGCATGCATATATTGAGCGATGGCATCTGCGGCAGCCACCACGTAGCTCATATCCGGATCTTTAGTTTTACGCAGCGGAGTGGGAACACAAATGTCGATTGTGTCCAGATCCTTGATGACGGAGTAATCGGTGGTGGCCTGCAGCTTGCCACTGGCAATGAGTGGCTGGAGCACATCGTCGCTTACGTCCCGGACATATGACTTACCGCGATTGAATTGATCGACCTTACTCTGTTGAATGTCGATACCCGTAACTGTGAAGCCGGCGCGCGCGAATTCAACAGCTAGTGGGAGGCCCACATATCCTAAGCCAAGCACGCCCACTCGCGCAGTTTTAGTTGTTATTTTTTTCCGGAGATCATCGGCGACGGTTAATCGCTGCGGGAAAGCGGCCTCAATCGTCTCAGTAAGCAAGAAAAAATCTCCCTTCGCCGACCATCTCAGCCGGTCCAGTGAGATAGATACTGTCGTCCCACCGCAACGTCATGCTGCCGGCCGGCGTTCGAATCTCGACAGGGCTATCGGCTTCACCCCTGAGAATAGCAGCGGCGCCCGCGCCAGTGGAGCCCGTTCCTGAACTTCGTGTTTCCCCCGCGCCGCGTTCGTAAAAGACAGCCTCTATCGTGTGCCGGTCAATCACTTTGACGACGGAAACGTTACTTCGGTTGCGAAAGCGTTCGAGGCCCTCGGCCTGCTGCGCTGCCCTGCGCCAATCCTCCGGCAAACAGGTCACAAATAGAGCGCACTGCGGGTTGCCTACGTTTAGCAGGGTGGCGTCGAAGTCTCTTTGCACAAGGCGAAGCGTCGTGCGGATTTCCTGAACCGTTGGCAAACCCATATTCATCTCGAAGGAGAAGCGATTCCCGTGTTGTGAAATCAGGCGTAATGTTTTTTGGCCTGCCGCTGTTGCGATTGAGATCACGGGTGGCGAGACCACTCCTTTAAGCAACCCGAATGCGGCGGCACATCTGGTTCCATTGCCTGAAATCTCCGGCTCGCTTCCATCGGAGTTGAACAACCGGGTACGGAGACCTGTGCCTTCGCGCCACACCAGCATCCAGCCATCGGCGCCGATTCCCGTCGTGCGCTGGCAGATTTGACGCGCAATCTCCGGCAAATCGTCATCCGGAGCATCATCGCCCCAAGTCAGAAGAAAATCGTTTTCAGCCCCATGAAGCTTCGCGAATGGAATTTCCGTCATTTCATCTGCCGCCGGTAGATCTTCAAAGTGGGCGCGTCTTTGACCTGAATTTCTTTGACAATTCCGTAAGGGCTGCCTTGGCGATCCATAGCCGTTGAAAGAGAGTCCCCGGATTGCGCCACCGCCCACAATTCCTGATGGACCAAATCGGGACGCGATGTTGTCGCCAACCAAGCGGGACCGTTTCCGATATTGAGCGTCTCGCGCAAGGGAATGCGCGACTTACAAAATAGTCCGGTTACATCGCCCGCCGAGGCAAGAATGCCTGTACCCCGGCGATAATGCTGAGCCAGATGATAATGCTGAGCCAGATACTGAGCGCCTTGCGCTGTCCAAGCCCGCCGCGAGACGGAGTTTACTTCCGATTCCTTCCAGCAGATCCAGTCATTCCTCGAAGGATGTATAAGCCACGGTAAAGCGGAGAGCAGCGGAAGTAGAAAAACCAGCCGCCCCCAACGCGCTTGAAGCACGGCGGCCAGCGCGCCGGTGGCGAAGGCAGCAGCTGGTACTGCTGCGATTCCATAGCGAGTGTTGTAGTAACTGAAAGGCCAAAGCTGGGGCACGTGTATGGGCGTGGCGGACGAGTGCATGCTCCAGATATAGAACAACGGCGTCAGCAGCAGGAACAGGATGGGCGCAAGTACCTTTCGCCCCACGGCACACAAACAGCCGGCAGCTCCAAGCAGCACGAGTGACCATCCGGCACAGAGACGCGCTGCCGCCGAATAGTAGCGCAGCGCAAGGAACCAATCGTGAAAACCGGGATACCAGGCACCTCGCTGTATAGCAACTGCCGAGTACGGGCCATTCAAAAAGTCGAGCGGGTTCGAAGTTTCCCACCAGTTATAAGCAATCCAAAAAGCTGGCCGTAGCGCCGCAAGAGCCATGAACCCGACGAATATCTGTCCGCGACGGCTTCTGGCAAAGACGGCAAATGCAAAGCTGGCAAATGGGATGAGAAACCAGCCGTCATATCGCGTTGAGCTCATCCACCAGGAGCCGCCGAGCCCTACCAAAAGCAGATACCATCTCTGTGTCTCGCGGAAGCGGAAGAGCGCGAACAGCAAGACGGCGAGGCCGGCAAGAAACACCAGTTCCGTCATTGGAATCGAAGCCAGGTAAAGGACGTTAGGATTCAGGGCGAAGCACGCCACGACCACAACTGCCGCTGATGAGCTGCGATAAACATCTCGCGCGGTCAGGAAAAAGCACGTGCCGGCGATCACAAAACAACAAGCTACGGGAATGGTCCCCGCTAGACCTGTCGACCAAAGAAAATCACTACGGACGAACGGTACGCAGATAAGGTGCAGCAGAGGCAGCCACACGGTGCCGAGTTGATCGATGCCGGGCGTGCGCGAATCGAAGAGGCCTCGGCTGATATTCAGATGCGCTTGTGCGTCGCCATAGTAAAGTACGTAGCCGTTCTGGAAGCACCACCAGGACGCCAGAAAGACTAGCGCGGCGAGAGCGCCGCAGACACAAGCCAGCCCGCGAAACGCTGCGCTATTAGAACGTGGTGAAGCGACGGAATTCGTCAAAGCGCTGATCAATGTCTTGGCGGGTGAGTGTCAAAAAGCGTTCCACGCCGAACTGCTCGCAACAGAAACTTCCCATCACGGAACCGTAGATTACGGCGCGATGCAACTCATGTAAGTCAAATTCCCCGTTGTGAAGGTCAAAGCCACGCTCGGCTAGATATCCCACAAAGCCACCGGCAAAACAGTCCCCCGCTCCCGTGGGGTCGAATACATCTTCCAGGAGATAGCCGGGAACCATGAACAGCGTATCGCGCCGGACCAGTATGGCGCCGTACTCACCGCGCTTGATCACTAGCGTGTTCGGCCCCATATCCAAAATCTTTTGTGCTGCGCGGCGCAGATTGTGCTCGCCTGAGAGCATACGGGCTTCGCTGTCGTTAATCAAGAGGAAGTCCCATTTTCTGATTGTGCTGAGCAGTTGCTCGCGTGTTTCCTGTATCCAGTAATTCATCGTGTCGCCGCCAATAAAACGGGCGGCGGGCATCTGCTCCTGGACGCCTCGCTGCAAATCGGGCTGAATGTTGCCGAGAAACAGGTAGGGTTGCTTCGTGTAAGCGGCGGGAAGCTTCGGCGCGAAATCCGCAAAGACGTTCAGGTCCGTGCGCAAGGTGGTGCGGTCATTCATATCAGCCGAGTACACGCCCGACCAGAAGAATGTCTTTCCAGGCACTTGCTCCAGACCCTCGAGGCCAATGCTCTTGTTCTCCAAAACGGCGCGATATGCTTTGGCAAAGTCTTCTCCCACGACCGCGACAATTGAGGTCGGCGTGAAGTAGCTGGCGCTCAGCGCAATATACGTGCATGCGCCGCCGAGCGTGCGCTCCCGCTTTCCATGTGGCGTCTCAATCGCGTCATACGCGACGGACCCAATCACAACTAATGACATTGATTCGCATTGTACTGGACAAGCACTGCTGCGCTTTCTACAGCAGCCGCAACTGAAGCGCTTTGGCGGGCTCTGCCGTTACAATACGCTTGTGCACTTCCTGATTCTCAGTGATCTGCATGCCAATTGGCCCGCGCTTCAAGCAGTCCTCGCCGATGCAGGAAGCGGGTTCGATCAGATTATTTGTTGTGGCGACCTAGTGGGCTACAACGGGCAGCCTGCCCGCGTTCTGGAGTGGACGCGAGCGCATTGTGCGTCGGTGATTCGCGGCAATCACGACAAAGTTGCTGCAGGGCTGGAAGATCTGGCGTGGTTCAACGAGGTAGCCCAAACCGCCGCTCGCTGGACCATCAAAAGACTTCAGCCTGAGCAAATTGAATACCTCAATGGCCTTCCCATAGGGCCATTGACTCTGGAACACTTTCAGATCTGCCACGGTTCTCCGCGCGACGAGGATGAGTACGTGACGAATGCGCGCGAAGCGGCGCCGTGCTTCGCTCATTTCGAACTGCCGCTCCTCTTTTTCGGGCACACGCATCTGCAAGGCGGATTTTTTCTGAAGAACGGGCGTGTAGGCCTGATCCCAGCCGTCCGGGTGCACGAGCCGGAATCAACTTGGCAGTTAGAGCCGGACACGGTTTACATGGTTAACCCAGGTTCGGTGGGCCAGCCGCGGGATGGGGACGCACGAGCCGCCTATGCGATCTACGATTCGGAACAAAAGACTGTTTCTCTGCGCCGCGTGGGGTATCCCATCCAGCAAACCGCCGATGAAATCAAAGCGGCGGACTTACCCGACGTGCTCGCGTTCCGGCTCTTCCAAGGAATGTGAAGCTTTGCGGTCGCTAGCGGCGGCAATCTGCACAAAAGGTCCATGCACGGTCTGCGCGGCGAAGTAACTTTGCAGCTTTAGGGCAGCGGCTTTGCCAACCACCTTCGCCAACTCTCCCTCGGCGGCTTGCCTGACGCGCTCCAAACTGCCGAATGTTCTCAGCAGCTTTTCAACCGTCTTCGCTCCAACGCCCGGAACCTCGTGCAATTCCGATGTAAGCCGCTGGGCGTTTCTTCGAGTGCGATGGAACGTCACGGCAAAGCGATGCGCTTCATCCCGTATCGTCTGCACCAGGTGCAGGATGGGCGAGAACTTATCAAGAATAATCGGCTCGTCTTCCTGGCCATAGACGTAGATCCATTCTTCGCGCTTAGCGATGGAGGCCAAGGGCTGATACGTATTGCCTAACGCCTCCAGCGCCTCGGCCGCTGCATGCAACTGTCCCAGCCCACCGTCCACTAGCACGAGTCCGGGAAACGGCAGCTTCTCTTCCTGTAGCTTGGAATAACGCCGTGTGATCACTTCGCGCATGGAAGCGAAGTCGTCATTACCCACCACCGTTCTGATGATGAATTTGCGGTAGTCGGACTTCTTCATCTTCCCGTCCTCCCACACCACCATGCTGGCCACTTTGTCAGTTCCCTGAATATGCGAGATATCAAAACACTCAATGCGGCGTGGAGCGTCAGGCAAGTTGAGCGCATCCTGCAGCGCTGCCTCTATGGCTTTCGACGAGGGTTTCATCACGCGGAACCGTTGCTGAAAGCTGTGACTCGCATTCGTCTCGACTAACGCCAGCAGCGCTTTCTTGGTCCCGCGTTGCGGAGTCAATATCTCCACTTTCTTGCCGCGCAATTCCGAAAGAAACTCCTCCAGTTCTTCCCGTTGCTCGAAATCAGCCGGAACGTGGATAATTCCTGGAATGTATTTGTTCCCGAGATAAACCTGTTTGAGAAGAGCTTCAAAGAATTCCGAAGGATCAAAGTCCGTCTGATCTTCCCAGAAGAATTCACGGCGATCAACGATCTTGCCGTTCCGCAAGTGAAAGAGGTTGACCGCTACCAGCGGAGGCTCCGCATGATAGGCAAAAATGTCGATATTTTCGCCCTCTGCTGCAGCCATTTTTTGTTTCTGGTCCATCTCACGCACCGTCGACATGAGGTTCCGCAGGCTGGCCGCTTCTTCGAACCGCATCTCGTCGGACGCTTCGTTCATTCTTCTCTCTAGCTCGTCCGCTAGGTCACGGTGCCTACCTTCGAGGAATAGGCGCACATCCCGAACGGCAGAGGCATACGCTTCGTCCGTGGTCAGAGTCGGCGTACAAGGACCCAAACAACGATGGATGTGGTACTGCAGACATGGATGGGTGTGCTTTCGCTCGAGATCGATTTTGCAGGAGGGAACTTTGAAATGCCGATGGACAAAGTGAACCAGGCGATGCGCTAAATTGCCTGGGAAGAATGGCCCGTAATAACCCGCGCCATCTTTCAAGATGCGGCGCGTTACAAAAACTCGGGGATACTTTTCGTTCGTCAGCTTGATATACGGGTAAGTTTTGTCGTCGCGAAGTAGGACGTTGAATCGCGGCTTGTATTGCTTGATGAGGTTGTTTTCAAGCGCAAGTGCCTCTTTGTTGTTATCGACCTCAATAAAGTGGACGTCATGCGCTTCGGAAATGAGGCTTCCCGTTTTGGCTTCCGCCAGCCGGTCTTCGTTGAAGTAGCTTCTTACACGGCTGCGAAGATTCTTCGCTTTTCCGACGTAGAGAACGTTTCCTTCTGCGTCCTTGTAGAGGTAAACACCTGGCTGGGCGGGAAGCTGCGCTACTTTCTCGCGGAGTTCCATCGGCAGCTATAATTCAATTGTGACACGCGCGGTCTGTTTCGCCTGTGTGCTCGTTCTGGCGTGCTTTGCAGGGTTTGGAGCGCAAAGCAACGGCAATCCTGCGCTAGCACCTGCTCAAAATCCGGCGCCGGCCCAAGCAACTCCGAAATCACAGGAACCGCCGGACGAGAGTAATCTTCCCGAAGAGGACGATTCCGTCGCGCCAAGGACTTACGCCTTTGACCCGCTGCAATCCGAACGCTGTATCAAGATTGGCAATTTTTATCTGCATCAGGGAACGCCAAGAGGGTTTCGAGCTGCCTTGGGCCGCTATGAGGATGCGACTAAATACAACCCGTCCTCCGCGGAAGCATTTTTCAAAGTAGCGGAAGCGGAAGAGAAGCTGAAGAATAAAGACGCCGAGCGCGCGGCGCTGCAGAAGGTGATTTCACTGGCTCCCGATTCGAAGCTAGCGCAAGAGGCAAAAAAGAAGCTGGGCAGTAAGTCCTAATTTCCGGAGTTGCGCTTATTTTCCCGGCGAGCCGCCTGCGAGTTCATCATGAACATAAGTGCTTTCATGCCTAAATCCCAGTCCGGGAATAGATCGATATACTGCGTCCTGCGGGCGATCTGAAGCGGCACGACGCACTCGCTCAGGCGAACCGGCATCAGAAAAACTTCATCGAGGGGCACGCACGACGCCACTTCTAATGCGTAGCGTAGCTCTAACTGAAAGTAGCCCCGCTTGCCCACGGAGCCGCACGAAAAGCACAACACCACATAGTCGGCAAGCTCAATAGCCTGCTCAATCGCGCGCGGCCAATTCTGGCCTGGAAGCAATTTCTCCTCGTCCATCCAGGGCTCGAACCCAGCCCGTTGAAGCTCCGTATACAGCCGTTTTACATGGTCGCGATCTTCATTGGCATAAGCAAGAAAGACGCGCGGACGCCCGTTGGGACGGAACACCACGCGATTCTCATTCAGTTGAAAGCTTCCTACTCCATCAATCTCAACCGGGTTCCCCTCGCGGAGACTTCGGCGGATTAACCTGAGCAGCGTCTTGGCGAGACCTGGCTTGTTCACGGCTTTGCCTTCGGCTTTGCTCCGGTTAGCTCGGACAGATCTTTCGCCTCCTCGCGATTGGATCTGTCCACGCAACGTTTGAAATCTTTGAGAAGTTTGTAGACGAGCCTATCCACCTCGTCCGCGGCTTGGCCTCGGGACCGATGCGACTCCCGCGCCAGCCACCGCGCAAGATCCTGCTTGTTCATCGGCCTTAAGCTATTACAGCCGACCACGCGAACAACACTCGCGGACCGTCCACTACGCAAGAAAGTGTCTGGCCTTATAAGACTTAGCCAGAAGTGATTATTTTGGGAACAGTTGTGACCAATTCACTCGCCGCGCAAAACTTCAAGCGGCTTTAGGTCGAGAATGCGCGCGCTCGCAAGCCATCCCGCCAAGTTGGCAAGCAGAGCTGTACCTGCAATTACTACCGCGAGTGATCCCCAATCAAACTCGTAGGGGGCGTCGATGAACTTAGTCGCTATGATTCCCGTAAAGACGTTAGCCAAGATGCCGCCGACCAGCCCGGCTATAGCGCCGATCACGCAAAATTCAACCGAAAAGATGCCCATGATACGGCCCTTAGTCGCTCCCAGTGTCTTGAGTATGGCCACTTCGCGGATTCTCCGATAACGCGTCCCCGCAACGCTCGACGACAGAATAATAATGCCGGCCAGAATGGCAAAAAGCGCCAGGAAGCGGATAACCAGGGCGACTTGGTCCACCGCCTCCTGAATGCGCTTCAAAACGTCCGCCAGGTTCATCACAGTTACGGTGGGAAAGCGTTCGAAAAGTGCCTCTTCCAGTTGAGGAATTTTGGATGGTTCAACGTGCGCCGCACCGTAATACACAACGGGAAGCCCCTGCAGTGCAAAGCGTGGAAAGACCAGGTCGTAGCGAACGGGTGAGCGCTCCTGTCGCCGGAAAATGGCAACGAGCGGCGCATCCAACATCCGTCCGGCCGCTTGGAATCGGAGATGATCTCCTAAGCGCAGGTGATAATCGCGCTCCGCCTGCTCCGATACCGCTAATTGCGGCTGAGTGCTGTTCGGCTTCCACCAGTGGCCTTGCTTAATCTCCAGGCTATCCGGCAGAGACTCGGCCGTCGTGATACGAACGGTTTGAAGTTGGTCTTTCCGCAAGTTACTCAGCGGCAAACGATCGGTTGGCAGGCCGTTCTTCTCGATCATCCGCGAGACAATATAGCCCACAAGTTGCACCTTGCCCGTTACCCCTGGCTGCGATTCAATGAGCTTCGTCACCTCTGAGGAATCGCGGATGTCGAGTAAGAACAAATTGCCCTCGCGCCCGGGACCATCGCTAGTTACTTCGCGCAAGACGGTCCGCTGCA
>CAXUCT010000012.1:0-847 GCA_964249415.1 uncultured Bryobacteraceae bacterium
GCCAGGTGCTTACACGTTTTACGGCAACGGACCGGGCCGTAACGGAATGCCGCGCATTGGCAATATCGACTACTTAGGGTTTCAACCCAGAATTGGGTTTGCCTATTCGCCAGGTGCAGCTCACAAAACTGTTTTTCGCGGAGGCTTCGCGATTAATCGCCCGCTGGATAACGACAACATAGAAGGCGGTATCGGGGGAACACTCTATACGACTGGGTTTAACGGATTGGCCACAGTCAGTGCCCCTGGCGACGCCGCTGGATCGCCCGCTTTCTACTGGGATCGAGGATATCCGGCCGGAAACGTGGCATACGCCAACTTGAATCCCGGACAATTAGTTGGCGACGACAATCCGACGTTAATTTACTCCGATGCCGGAACACCACCTACTCAACTTAACTGGACGTTTCAAGTCCAGCGAGCCCTGCCTGGCTCCATGCTGGCGAGTGTTGGCTACGTAGGCATGCATGCTTATCACCTTGGTACCTGGTCCAAGCCGAATGAAGTCAATCCGGCAGTGGCACAAAAATACGCTTCCGTAGCAGCGCAGCAAGGCTTGCCACTCAACCAGTTCTTGGCGCTTCCAATTACCGATCCGAGAGCCGTAGCAGCAGGAATCACCGCACCATTTCCCACCTTTGTATCAGTATTCGGATCGGGTGCGACTGTGGGTCAAACTCTCCGCCCTTACCCGCAGTATGGAGACGTCGATAACCCACTGAATCCAATCGGAAGTGTTTCTTATAACGCCTTACAGAGCAGCCTGCAAAAGCGGTTTTCGCATGGGCTGACCTTTTTGGTTTCCTATACATTCCAGAAGACGATCGGAGATTTGGATTCGAATGCG
>CAXUCT010000012.1:857-12998 GCA_964249415.1 uncultured Bryobacteraceae bacterium
GGGAGCAAGCGCGGGCGCCGAGAATGCGATCTATGCGGGTTCGTTCTTCCAGGATTATTACAACAACCGGGCCCAGCGCTCCGTCACAAGCTCCGATATTCCGCAGGTTTTAGCAATTAGTTACAGCTACGAGCTTCCCATTGGGCCGGGCAAACCCTTTCTGAATCGAGGAGGCGCTGCCGGCAAAATCTTTGGGGGCTGGGAAATAGCCGGCATCCAGCAGTATCAAAGTGGCCGCCCCATTCATATCGAATATGATGCCTTCGGCGCCAACAATCCCTATTACGCTAACGACGGCTTTAGTTTCCGCCCTAACATCGTTCCCGGTCAGCCTCTCATGAACCCTTCTTACAGCCCAAGTTGCTCTGGTCCGGTTCCCTCAACGGCCAGCCGGTCCTCCTGCGAGTTCTACATCAATCCGGCAGCTTTTGCCATCCCGGCCGCCGGGCAGTTTGGTAATGCCGGAAATTTACTGCCCACTCTTCGATTGCCGAACTACTACAACGAAGACTTGTCCGTATCGAAGCGGACCGCGCTTACGGAGCGTGTAAATCTCCAGTTCCAGGCGAACTTTTTCAACGCTTTTAACCGGGTTGTTTTTGGTTCAACAAATGCTGTGACCTATATCGTGAACCAGTCTCCGGGAAATCTGAACGCTTCCTCGCTCGCGAGTTCCTCTTCCATCTTCGGCATTCTGGCTTCCCAGCAGAACGCACCGCGGCGGATACAGTTATCGTTGAAGCTTGAATTTTAGCTCATGAGGATCTTCACCTACCTGGGTCTAGTTGCGGCTCTCCTGCGGCCATGCTTCGCTCAGGTAGCGCCGGAAGAGATAGCAGTTCATGCTCGAGTTGCTCAGAAAGCTCAGGCGGACAAAGATTTCCTAACGGCAATTAGGGAATATGAACTTCTCGCGCGTTGGCTGCCACAAACTGCTGAAGTACAGAGTAACTTAGGGGTCGCTCTCTACTTCAACAACGACACAATGCGTGCCATCTCAAGTTTTCGCAGGGCGATCGACATTAACCCAAATCTTGCGACTCCCCATCTCTTCACAGGTCTCGCTTGGTATCGGCTTTCGAATCCTGACGCTGCAGCTCCAGAGCTGGAGAAGGCTGTTGCGATAAATGGTTCCGATGCTGTCGCGAGGACGTGGCTTGGATATGCCTATGTAGAACAGTCACGCTACGACGTTGCTGCAAAACAGTTCAAAGCGGCGTCCAATTTGGATGAAAACAACATCGACGTTTGGTATGGGCTAGGTCAATCCCTTCTTCAATTGGGAAAAGAGGCGACAGTGAAATTGCTTGCCGTAGCCCCTGACGGAGGTCGTGCATGGCAACTTGCAGGCGATCAGTTCCAGTTGCATAAAGATAGTGAGCGGGCACTTGCGCTGTTTGAAGGTGCGCTGGAACGCCGACCCGATCTGATCGAAGTGGCGGAGGCTGTTCGCAGCTTGGGCGGGATTCCGAAGACGGCAGGGAATGCCCCTCATACCGGCTCTCTTTCTGAGGAGGACGCGTTATATCGTCAGGCTCACGACTACGAACAATCAGCACGTGAATCCTTCGCTCATGTAGCATCCCTTGCTCCAGACTCTTACCGGGCGCATCAGATTCTTGCCGATTCGTACGCCGCTCAGCAGCGTTCGGATGACGCCATTGCAGAGTATCGAACTGTTCTCCGGCTGAAGCCGGGGCTTCCGGGGGTTCATGAACTGATCGGAAATACTCTCTTGAGCGTCGCTAAAACATCGGAGGCTTTGAAGGAATACGAATCCGAGCTCCAGATTCAACCACATTCCTCGACGGCTCACATGAATGTCGCGCGGGCCCTGGTACTGCTGGGCGACGACGAGAGGGCTGAAAAGATGCTGAAGGAAGCGCTGAGTTTTAACCGGCCGCCGCTAGAGGTTTATAAGTTACTCGGCAAAATCGACCTACATCGGCACGATTATCGCCCGGCGATTGAAGCGCTAACGCATTACGTGAAGACGACAAAGGATGATTCAAGCGCCTACTATCTCTTGCTTCAAGCCTATCGATCGATCGGAGATAGCGATGGAGTGCGCCGCGCTGCTGCGTCCTATGAGAAGACATCTCAGGATGCCAAGAACCGTTCGAATGCACAGAAAGGGCTGCAAGGCGCGCGCTACGATGATAGTCCCGAAGTAGCTCAGAGTACATCAGTAGCCCAGCCCTTGCGGTGACTTATTTTCTCTGCTTGGAACTTCTCGTGACGCCTTCAAACTCCCTTCAGTCCCAACGTTGTGTCCTCTGCTCGATGATATATGCCTTGATCTCACTTTGCGCCCCGTTCATGCCGGCTGCCGCGCTGGCGCAGAACTCCCCATGGGTTCGACCCACAAAGCCTGGAGACCCGCTGGTTTGGGGACGTCGCGATGGCATTGTCTTCGGGCTGTGGTCTGAAGGCGGCATCAAAGGCCCTCGCGGGCTGATTCGTATAGCGCTGTTCACTCCGGACAGTGCCGAACCACAACTTCTGAACTACATTGCAGTCGAGCCGGTAGTACGGGGTCCAGGCTCACGTTTCGACCGCATGGCATTCAGCGAATTGGAGATGAGTCAGCTTGACCCAGGGCAGCGCGGGAAACGCATGTGGGTCGATGACAGCGAGGGTACGAGTAACTTGTCTGCGCAGGGTGAGTTGCAGACTCTACACGCAGGCAAGGCCACCGTTGAACGCTTATCCGTGCGCATTGATGTCGAGCGATACATCGCCAATGGCGCGCATGTTTATCTAATCGCCTCTGTTGACAGCGATCATCCCAGTGAACTGCGGCTCTCCGTATTGGCCGAGAAGGATAGCCCTCTGCTCGAAGAAATGACGGTAACAGCAACCATGGGCAACTACGAGCGGCTTCGCCTACTTTGGCTGAAAGATAACGTTGTGAACAGCCATTTGCTCTTCCCGGATTACAACGGCAACGCGTTTATAGAGAAGGAAAGCTATCCCTTGAACGAGATGCTCCGATCGGGAGATGGCGATGCGATCGTTTTCTGTACCTCTGACGAATCTTCTCCGCGCGAAAGTCCGGGCAACGAAACTGCGCATTGGAAATACACGTTGCCTAAGCTCACTCAGTACTGGCGCGTACCTGGCCAAGATGTCCAACCGGACTTGCGTGTACGCGTGAATGCCCGACGCGTCTATTGGGCTTCCCAAGCACCAGTACTGAATGGAATTGCCTTCGAGAACTTCGAAGTTCGCGAGCGCTTCGTCCCAGGACAGACCTTTGTTTATGGCATCACGCCGCAGGAGCCCTGGGTCTTCTTCAAAGGTGGCTCCCATTTACAACTGCCAGCGCTGAGGGGCAAGCACTCTGAAAGCCAGTGAAGACGTGAAGGAGAAGACATGCTGAAAGGGATCTCCCCACTCCTCAGCCCCGACTTGCTCAAAACGCTTCATGAGATGGGGCATGGGGATGAAATTCTGCTGGCGGATGCGCACTTTCCAGGGCACACGATTGGGCAGCGCACTTTGCGAGCCGATGGGCTGATGATTGCTCCGCTTATGGACGCCATCCTTGTTTTGTTGGAACTCGACTGGACGGTCAACCCGCTCACCATGATGCAACCGGATCAAGCCAGCGATCTTGATCCCGCAGTGGAGGCTGAGTACATGCGAGCGATCAGAAAACATAGTCCGCAAGCGGCCATGCCCTTGAGAATTGATCGTGACAGCTTCTATCGAAATTCCAAGTCTGCCTATGCGATTCTAATGACCGGCGAGATGCGCCCTTATGGAAATATCCTCCTGAGGAAGGGTGTAACTCAGAGTTAGCATCGTCCATGCCGCACTGAGGACCAAGTCCCAAGATGAACTCACTACGACGAAAAGACTCGCCTACAGCCTGCTTATTCCTGGCATGCTCGTTGCTTTCTACGTTTCTGCGCGGCAGTCTCCAGGGTCAGGATTTTGCAACCCTTCCATTCGAAAAGCATTACACGCAGCAGCGCATTTCTTCTTTTGACCGGACTGGTGGAAACGATGATGGCGACCGGGCTCACCCGATCAGGCCGGGCGAGACGCGCACGATCGGCAATGTTATGGGCCCTGGAATCATCACCCATATGTGGTTCACGATCGACTCGCCAGAACAGTATCACTTGAAGAAGTTCGTGCTCCGTATCTTCTGGGATGACGATGCCTTGCCTGCTATCGAGTCTCCGATTGGAGACTTTTTCGGACTCGGCTTGGGTGAGTATTTCACCTATGAATCGGGGCCGCTATCTGTCGGATCGCAAAAGGCGCTCAACTCGTTTTTTCCCATGCCGTTTCGAAAGTCCGCCCGGATTACGGTGACCAATGAAGGCGATCTCGCCACTTCTGCGTTCTACTACAACATTGATTGGCAGAAGCACACCACGTTGCCAGCCGATGTGTTTAATTTTTACGCTGAATATCGCCAAGCTCAGCCTGCAAATGGCTCGACCGACGATTGGAAGGCAAATAGCGATCCGAAAGTGAATGGCGCGCTGAACAAGGACGGCCGCTCCAACTACGTCATCGTGGAAGCGGAAGGGCCTGGGCACTACGTGGGAGTTACTCAGAGCATTCTCCAAAATCAGGGTGACTGGTGGGGCGAAGGCGACGACATGATGTTCATCGACAACAACACGACGCCTAAGATCTTTGGCACTGGTTCTGAGGACTACTATCTCGGCGCATGGTGTTATGGAAATTGTGGGATCAGCCCGTTCGGCTCTACTCATCCAACATTTGCTTACCAACAGTACGGCAATCCACTCAACGGCGGTGATGACCGGGGGGCTAAGTGGATGGTTTACCGTTTTCACACGGATTCTCCAGTGCCGTTCGTCAAATCTTTCAAGATGACGATCGAACACGGACATGCAAACCATAGGTCCGATAACTTCTATACGGTTGCCTACTGGTATCAGAAGGGACCACATACCGCGCGGCCGCCTTTGCCATCCGTAGCCGACCGTATCCCGCGCCTGATAAACACGGGTGGTCCTACCATGGGGAAGCACTAAGGCCTGAGATCCTTCGCCTCTGGTTCGCTTTTCGACATGAGTTTCGGATGAGGTGAACGGCCGGCTCGCAAATGGGGCGTAAACCATTGATTCCGGGCAGAATGACGTGTTGTCTGGATCGGTAAACGGGCGTGGTCGTCAGGCCTCATAGAGGTGGGAGGGGCTGTTTTACCGAACGAACTGATTGGGTTCGTTTTTTCATTTTGGAGTGAGCCGCCTCCAAACGGCTCGCCATTGGGGTGGAGATGCCGTGGATCTTATTGCGCCAGAAGTTGGGCGTCCCTCGGCTCGCCTGGTGCAGGGAAACTTTCGGGCGCGTGCAAGGATCTGAACAAATGAGCCTGTTCGGTGCCAAATATTACCCCTTTTTGGGACCCTGAGCACCGCCGTCGGGCGCGAAGATACCGCGAAGACGCTCTCAGTCCCGAGGTTGTGGACCCACGGATTGCGGACGTAGAAGCTTTGGCGCGTTGGTTCGATTACGCGTTTGAGTTGCCTGGAGGATTCCGTTTCGGGATTGCTGGAATTGTAGGGTTGATTCCAGGTATCGGTGATGTGTTCGATGCTTTGGTTTCGTGCTACATCGTGGTGCGCGCGATTCAACTCGGGATTGCGCGGGTCGCGATCGCCCGCATGCTGGTGAATGTTTGCATAGAAGCTCTCGCGGGCTCGGTTCCGTTTCTCGGCGACCTGTTCGACGTAGCGTTTAAGGCAAATCGGCGGAATTATCAGATCTTGAAGAGCCATATGTCCCGACCGGTGCACCAGAGCGCTTACGACTGGTTGTTCTTGCTGGGAACAGTTCTGTTGGCTCTGGCTGGCGTCGCACTACCTGTGATCGGATTGATTGAAGTCGCGAAGCACATCTAAAGGCGCAGCAGAATCACGGCTTCAATTTGAAAACACCGTAGGGCATGGTTCTGGTGCTCTTGCCCTTGTTGTAGGTGGGTGATTCGTTGATGTGCGAAGCGCTGATGTAAATGGAGCCGTCTGGACCTTGACTAAAGGTGTCCGTCCACTCGAGCCGGGGATCGGTCGCAATGGTTTGGATCTTATGATCCGGGGTCAAGCGGGAGACGCCTTTCTCTTGGAGATTGCTCAGGTAGATGTTGCTTTGCGAGTCCATCCAGATGCCATCGACCGGGAAGGTTTGGGCGAATTTCTCAACTGTGGGTTTGCTGCCCGACCGCAAGGCGTCGGTCCTGACGCGGTAGAGCGTAGTCGCGGCGATCGGCTGGTAATAAAGATACTCGCCGTCAGGCGAAAGTGCGATGGCGTCGGAATGGAAGGAAGGCGTCTGGCCGGTGGGGCCGAGGACGGGTTTGCCGTCGATCACGATTTTTACGTTGGGGTCCGGCATGACGGATGGATCGCCATCGAGGGCGCGGTGAGCTTTGCCGGTGGCGAGATTGATGATGATGATGCCGCCGAGACCGCTGTCGGTGATATAAGCGAAGTTGCGACGGTTATCAAAGCGCACGTCGTTCAAATAGGTGTTCGTCTTCGCCACATCGGAACCAAGCGCGATAACACGCGTCACCTGGTTTGTTTTCAAGTCCACCTTCACGAGCTTCGGACCACCGGGAACGATGCTCATCAGCATGGGAGCCGCAGCGTCAAGGATCCATAGCGAGTCAGTGTCGTCCACGACGACGCTTTGTACACAAACTAAGTGCTTGCCGGCCGTTTCGGGTTTCAAGTCCCAGCGGTTCCAGTCCTCATTCGGGAACGGCTTTTCGGAGCCATCGGGCATCGCTTCGACGACGGCGTTCAAGTACTCCGCAGACCAGCGGGGGAAGTTAACGAAAAGCCGTCCTGTTTTGGAAACGCTAATTCCCGTCAGTTGAAAGTCGTTATTATGATAGACCTCCGTCACTGGCTGGCCAGTCGTTTGAGCCCGGCTGAGGACCGCTCCGGGTAAACCCAATACGGCAAGACACAAACAGAGTCTGTTTACAGTTCTCAAGAGGTAATCCCTTTCAGATAATCCGTCTTTTGGAGATGACGGCTACACATCCGACATACAGGGATATTTATAGTTTCCGCGTACAAGTACTGGGATGAACGGGATGAAATGACGTTGGATTACGCCATCTTGCGGATCACTGATTACCAGCGATACATGAGCGAGAAAATGGGACCTCTCAGGCGTGCGGAAAGGCCGCTGCCGCCATTCTTGTCCTGATGGAGGTCGGTGTTGACGGCTCGATAGCCTGCTTGGACAGTAATAGGCCCTAGTCCGACTCCGGCGTTGCCATTGGCTTGGACATAATGCCCGTAACCACCGAAGCCCATCCCGCGCATTCCGCCATCGACTTCAAGGATGCGGTGCCCACGGATGGGGAAGATGCGGAACTCGGCGCCGGCAAGAGGTAGTCCGATCACCTCCGACTTACTGGCGACGGTATTGGTTTGGAGAGCTTGGATGGTGCCCGTGGCGCTCAGGTACGCGGCGCCAGCGGAGAACCCGAGGTGCCCCATGGAGCCACTCAACACGTCGTATTGATAGCCGCCAAAGAAGTAAGTCAGGTTAGCGGTAGACTGCACGGCCTGACTCACGTTAAACAGTTGATTGCGGTAGGAGACGGTGCGGTCGATCGTGTTGTTGCCATGAATGTTGAAAGGCGTTCCTTCGACAATGATGCGGTGTCTTGGCCCAGGCTTAAAGACCAATTGACCATAGAAGGTGGGCTGCTGCTGCTGGGCACCCAGGTCATTCACTAAGTCAATGGGTGAACCGTTGGCCTGAATCCTGCCGCCGGTGTCGAGGATCCAAGCCGATCCTGTCACCTCAATACGAAAGTTTTCCGGACCCTCGGAAGTTTGCGCTGAGCAGGCTGCTCCTAAGAAAGCGCAGGCAATGGTCAGCCGCGCAAATAGCGAATAGTTTCTGAATGGACTGTTCAACATGCGAGATTTGCCTCTGTAAAGGAATAGTGCTGTCGCTTTCTGACGTATCGGGTCCGGCGGGAGAACACTTTAGGTTCTTGCAAGAACATGCTTGGGAGAAATGTTTTCATTTGTCCGTAACTGTTTGCAAATTCAGAAGCAACACTCCGGGACCAGAGTGGGGACAAGAGGGTGAAACCAAATGTCCGTTACAGCCACCACAAAGATGCAGTTCTTCTGGCGAGATTGCTTCGTAGGGAGCGAGTTTCGTACCGGCGTCTCTCTGCACAGTCACACGATGTATTCGGAAGAAAGTTTGGACATGGTCCCGCGATATACGGGCAAAGTGCCGCACCTGGAAGCGGCAATACGCCGCCAGCAAGCGGAATACGGCCGGAGGACTGGCCGGGGCTTTGACTTCAGCGACGCTTTTTGGACTCCGCCGTTTGCACCTCGGCAAGCGTATCGAATAGAGGAGAAGCAGATTCAGAGAAGTTTTCAACGACCCGCGCTGGTGTCGATGACGGACCATGACGATATCCGGGCGGGCATGCTGCTTCGCGTATTGGAGCGCTATCGCGGTGCGCCTATTTCGACAGAGTGGACGGTGCCGTTTGGTCCGACGTTTTTTCACGTTGGAGTTCACAACTTGCCAGCGGCTGAGGCGGGAGACATCGCCGAACGGCTCTTTGCCTTCACGGCAAACCCGGAGGAGGAGAAGCTCCGCGGATTGCTGCGGATGCTAAACGGGTATCAGGATGTTTTGCTGGTGCTGAACCATCCGCTTTGGGACGAGAAAGGAATCGGTGTGGAGAACCACGCGCAGGTCCTGCAATGCCTACTAGGTGCTTATGGCAGGGACATTCACGCATTGGAACTGAACGGCCTGAGGTCCTGGCAGGAAAATAGAGAGGTCTTACGGCTGGCGCAACAGAGCGATCTTCCGCTGGTGGGCGGTGGCGACCGGCATGGGCGCGAACCAAATACGATTCTGAATCTTTCGCCCACCGACAATTTGGTTGACTTTATTCACGAGACTCGGTATGCGCGGCGCAGTCATGTGGTGTTTATGCCGTCGTACCACGAGCCGCTGAAGCTGCGGCTGTTGCAGACGATGGTGGATGTGGTGCGTGAGTATCCGGAGAACTTGCCAGGACGGCGGTGTTGGGCGGATCGGATGTTTTATCGAGACCCACGTGGCGGTGAAACCGTTCCGCTTTCTATGGTGTGGGGAGACGGTGGTCCGAAATTAGTGCAGCATTTCATCCGAGCCATGCGCTTACTCGAATCGCGTACGGCGCGGTCGCTGTTGCGGTTTGCATTTGAGGACGGATTGCGTAACCTGCCCACAGGTTCAATTGCTTCGCTCAATATAGATCCTGAACAAGCGCTGTAACGCTGCAAAAAGGCGGGAGAGGGCGTCGCGCCGGCCTTTGCTATCCTCACGGTTGCATGGGCGGGGTCATCCTCGATGGCAAGAAGATCAGAGACGAAATTCTAGGTGAACTCCGGCCCCGAATTGAAGCTCTGCAGGCGCGTGAACGGGCACCGGCGCTGGCGGTTGTTTTAGTCGGCGACGATGCAGCTTCGCAGATTTATGTTCGCGGCAAGATTAAGGCTTGCCACGAACTCGGGATTCGCAGCATTGAGGTTACCGCTTCAGGCGCCATCAATACGGCGGAGCTGATTGAGGCCATTCTGCCGTTGACGCGCGACGATGCGGTGGATGGAATCCTGATTCAGAAGCCATTGCCGAAGCAGATTGACGAGGAAGCGGTGACGCGTTATGTGGACGATGCACGCGATGTGGACGGCTTCGGTGCCTACAGCCTGGGTTGTCTGGTCTTGAACAAGCCGGCTCCGCGAGCGTGCACGCCGGCGGGGATCATGGAACTACTGAAACGGTACGAGATTCCGATTGCGGGTAGGCACGCCGTAGTCGTTGGCCGGAGCGACATTGTGGGCAAACCGATGGCGTTGATGCTGCTGCATGAGAACGCGACGGTCACGATTTGCCATTCGCGAACGAAGGATTTAGTGGAGGAGTGCCGGCGCGCCGACATTCTTGTAGCGGCGATTGGCCGGCCGGCGCTCATCACCGCCGAGCACATTAAGCCCGGGGCTGTGGTGATTGACGTGGGGATGAACCGGTTGCAGGAGCAAGCAGAGGTTCAGCGGCTCTTCGGTCACGATGCGACGCGGTTAGCGGCGTTTACGAAGAACGGGACCACGCTGGTGGGCGATGTGGAACCGCGTGCCATGCAAGAACTCTCTTCTGCCTACACGCCGGTGCCGGGCGGAGTTGGCCCGCTCACGATTGCGATGCTGATGGCGAATACCGTTCAATTGGCAGAACAGCATTTGGGCTTAACAGGATGCTGAAAAAGCCTTCGGCTGGTCCGCTCCCTGACGGTCTCGGCTCAGTAACACCTTGCAAAAGCAGGAATGACGTATAGGCGCTGAGACGATGCTGAAGGTTGGGCTGACCGGCGGGTATGCGACCGGCAAGTCGTTTGTGGCGGCTACGCTCGAGCGGCTGGGTTGCTTTCTTATTTATGCGGACCGGCTGGGGCACGCTGCCTTAGACGTTACGGGCGAGGCGTACCAACCTACGGTGGATGCGTTCGGGCCGGGTATCTTACGGCGGGATGGCTCCATCGATAGGAAGTCGTTAGGAGCGCGGGTATTCGGCTCACCGGAGCTTCTGGCGAAGCTTAATTCGTTTGTTCATCCGGCGGTGTTTCGACTGGAAGAGCTGATGCTGGCCGAGTGGGCGCCCCGAAATCCGCACGGAATCGCGGTGATTGAAGCCGCTATTCTGATAGAAACAGGGCGCTATACAAATTTCGAGCGTTTGATTCTGACAACCTGCAGTGAAGAGGCGCAGATCTCGCGAGGGATGGAGCGCGATGGTATCACGCGGGGGGAGGTGCTTACTCGGTTGGGGCGTCAAATGCCATTCACCCTCAAACGGAAATACGCCGATTACGTTATTGATACAAACGGGAGCAGGGAGAGCACTCTCGATCAGGTAGAGATTATGTTTTGTGAGCTCAAGCAACTGTCTGAAAGGGGCGCGGCGTGAGACTCCGAGTCGTGTTACTGGCGGCGATTTTGACATTCAGCTTTGTATGGTTCACCTCCGACGACAAGTGGGCGCTGCGCAGTTTAACGGCGCCGTTGTTTCGAACGGCCCTTGAATGGTCTGAGCCGGTCCGGGTGCAAGGTGCCGGGATTACACCGGAAGAGCAGAATAATATTGACATTTACAAGGCTGCGCGGCTGGCGACGGTTTACATCACGAGCACGGCAGTGCGGCGCGATTTCTTTTTTCAACCGGTTGCGTCGCAAAGTCTAGGCTCCGGCTTCCTTATAAATGACAGTGGCTTTATCCTGACGAACTTCCACGTGGTCTCCGGAAGCAGCCGTATTCAGGTGACGCTACAAGACCAGACGCAGTCCTATGCGCACGCCATTGATGTGGACCGGTCGGACGATCTCGCTCTGATACAGATCACTCCCAAAAGAAAGCTGGAGTTTCTGCGGCTGGGTGATTCCGAGCACTTACAAGTGGGGCAGAAGGTGCTTGCGATCGGCAACCCGTTCGGTCTGGAGGGAACGCTGACGGTGGGCGTGGTCAGTTCGATTGGCCGATCCATTAACAGCGAAAATGAACAGCGGCTGGAGGGCATGATTCAGACCGATGCCGCTATAAACGGGGGCAACAGCGGCGGCCCGTTGCTCGATTCGAGCGGTACGGTAATAGGCATCAACACGGCGATTCTGGGTCAGACGAACATGGGCATTGGGTTCGCACTGCCAATTAATCGCGCGAAGGCGCTATTGACGGATTACCAGGCGGGACGGGTGACGGAGCGGCCGAAGATCGGCGTGAGCACGGAGTATGTGGCTGGCGATTTGGCGGAGGCATTGCAGCTACCTCGGCGAGGAGGGTTGCTGGTGCAGCAAGTGGTGCGCGGATCGTCCGAAGAAGCGGCGGGCATTCGGGGCGCGCTCGGGAGGTAGTGGATATCGGCAACGTGGAACTGGGCGTTGGGGGCGATCTGATCACGGCTGTGGACGGGAAGGCGGTGGATCGCGAAGACGCGTTGGTGAGGGCCATTACGAATAAGCGAGTCGGCGACGTGGTCACGTTGACGGTTCTGCGCAATGGGCAAGCAGTTAGCGTGCCGGTAAAACTGCTTCGGCCGCCCCCCGATCTTGGTTAGTT
>CAXUCT010000012.1:13008-22832 GCA_964249415.1 uncultured Bryobacteraceae bacterium
GGCAGCCGTGGCGAATGGGCTGAAGTTAGTGGCAACATCAAAGTAATCCACGTGCTCGGCCCGCTTGAGAAAATTGACGACCGCGTAAGTCGCCGGAGTCATTAGCGTTTCGTACGCCACTTTAATCAAATAGCCCGACACTATTAATCGAAGGATAACGTCTGTGGATCGCAAGCCATAGAAGGCGGCGAACATGACGAC
Source organism: uncultured Bryobacteraceae bacterium (assembly GCA_964249415.1). Lineage (GTDB taxonomy): Bacteria > Acidobacteriota > Terriglobia > Bryobacterales > Bryobacteraceae > Bog-105. The sequence goes on from CAXUCT010000012.1 coordinate 13,210, forward strand.
AGTGGTATCCACCGCTTGTCCCACAACTGTTGAGCCTATAGTGCGCGTCCACAGATACCTGCCATGGGTGAAGAGTTTTAGCTTGGCCAGCGTGAATGAGTTCGCGAATTCGCCGCACCAAAAGGCGAGGAGGCTAGCGGCCACGATTCGGCCTACCGGCTTGAAGACTGTCGCGAATGCCTGCTGGTCAGTGAACTCCGGTGCAGGCGGGATCAAGACGGCGATGTAGCAGATGGTTACTAATATGAACGAAGCGAAGAAGCCGTACCAGATGGCGCGGCGAGAGGCTGAGTAGCCATATACCTCGGTGAAGATGTCGCCAAAGATGTAGGTGAGAGGAAACAGGATCTGTGCCGCGCTGACTCGCAACGAGCCGACTGCAAAGAATTTTGCGGCGACGATGTTTGAGATCAGCAAGACGACGACAAACAATGTAATGAAGCTGTCGAGATACTTATAGCGGCGATCGCCTTCGAGAAGTTTCGCGAGGGTATGTTTTTCGCCGGCCGCCTTCATCGGATGACACTGATTATAGAAGGACGGGCGGCCTCAATACATGGTGCGGCCTTCGGCGGAGACGGGTGGGAATTACCGGGTTTGTTTCCAAACGTCAGCGTCTCCTTGCCGCTCTTCAAAGCGGGACAGAGTTCGTGTCAATTCGACAGGACATTTAACCTGCAGGAAGCTAGTCGCAGTTTTACTTGACTGAGCTTTACGACCATAGCAAAATTCTCGCGTTATATGTTCGTTTACGCGCTCCTTAAGACCGTCGCTCTGTTTGTGATTTCTTTCTTTGCGCTTTTTGGCGGGTTACATTTTTGGTGGTTTCAATGGAGGCGTAAGAGGTGAAGCTCTCTCATAGCCGATTGCAGCCATCAACGTCAAGTTTAAAAGACACCTTCTTTACGTATGGGCTCGCGCCAGTTATCCAAAATGTTCCGGTGAAAGATCCGATTGTGTCAGAACAGGCGGGTGAACGAAGCCAGCGCTTAGGCCGGGAGACGGTTTCGGATTTGGCAATCGAATCGCTGAGCGTTTTGCAGAGGTCTGTATGTACAAGGATCACGCGTCCAAGACTCAGGTTCCGGGGGGCCACCCGCCGAAGAATATTGTGATCTGCTGCGACGGCACGGGGAACGAGTTCGGCAACGAGAACTCGAATGTGGTGAAACTGTACAGCACGCTGGTGATTGACAGCGAGCAGATGGGCTATTACCATCCGGGGGTCGGCACGATGGGGGCGCCGACTGCGCGAGGCCGAATGGAGAGAACGTGGAGCCGCATCAAGGGACTGGCTTTCGGATCGGGATTGCTTGATAATGTCGCCGATGCATATCGCTATCTGATGGACGTCTACGCGGAGGGTGATCGGATTTATATATTTGGATTCAGTCGTGGTGCTTACACGGCGCGCGTTCTTGGCGGAGTGCTACGGATGTTCGGACTGCTTTGCCCGGGCAACGAAGGTCACATACCGTACGTGATGCGGATGTACGCGGCGCGGAGGCGACAAGCAGGCCGGCAGGAGAAATCCGTGGATGTGGACGAGGTGTTCAAGTACATATTTTCACGGGATGTGGAGCTCCACTTTGTGGGAGTCTGGGATACGGTAAGTTCCGTGGGGTGGGTTTATGACCCTGTGAAACTGCCGTTCACGGGAAACAACCCGATCATCAGAAACGGGCGACAGGCGGTTTCGATTCACGAACGGCGTTGCTTCTATTTGCCGATGCTTTGGGGTACGCCAGAGCGCAATCAGGACATGAAGCAGGTTTGGTTTTCAGGCGTGCACTCGGACGTGGGAGGCAGTTACCCGGAACTGGAGAGTCAGCTCTCGAAGTTCTCCTTGGAATGGATGCTGAAGGAGGCGACTGCGGCAGGACTGAAGGTGAACCCGGAGAAAGCGCTATGCGTACTGGGGAGAGGTCCAAAGGTGGGTCCTCTGCCGGATTATGTTCCGCCCGACGCGGCTGGGAAGATACATGGCTCGCTGAGGGGAGCATGGTGGTTGCTGGAGCTGCTGCCGCACAAATACGAAAAGTTTCCGGGGACGGGAAGCCGCCTGCGTTGGCGAATCCCGCTGGGCGCATACCGACGCATCCCTGAAGGCGCGGTGATCTACGAGCCGGCTCTTGCGGCCATTGACGCCAAGCAATTGCCAAAAAGGTACAACCGGGAGGCGCGGGTACCCTTCGCATCTGGGCAAAGTCTGCCGGCAACCGCTTAGGTAAAATTGTAAGTGTGCATTGACTTAGATAGTAACTTACATTAGAATCGATAGATCTAAAGGCGGTTTTCATGTTAACCACACGTCCATCAGTGAAACTCTCGAATCCTTGCGGCTTCGATAAAGCTTCGTGCTCGGGCATGCGGACAGGCGTGGACCTCTTCGATATGGGCCAGGTTACGGTCGTTTTCAGCTAGACCTACCCGTCTTCCAACCGTCAATACCAGTTCCGTTCCCCGAGCGGTCGCTACCTCCTTGGCGCGGCATTTTCAGGAATCCTTTATGAACCTGAACCTGCGTACGTTGTCGCGCAGGGCTATCCAATCCCTTCAAACTAAGAACGCGCGGCAAATAGCACGCAGAAAGGGCCAGTTATGTTTTGGCATCGGATCACAGTGGGCAATCACGAAAGAGTCGTGGTCAGCAAGGACGGGCGGTTTCATGCTATCCTCGCATCCGGCGATCATCAGCTGGGTGTCCCGCGAGGCTTGTTATTAAACTTGGAGAGGCATAACGTCTGCGATCTGGTATTCCGAAGCGTTTGGGCTGATTACCTTGTGGAGCAGCGGCCTGAGTTGACGGAGCGTTTCTTTTATAGGGTGGAGACTAACAACACTCAGGTCGCGTTGGTTTACGTCGATGGCGGCCTGTACACCGTACTTACTCCGGCGAAGCGGCTGCTTTTCTGGCGTGAGTCGATCGAGGTCACGGCTGAAATAGTAGATGTGATCTCGTAAGCGAAAGGCCGGGCTGCGATGCCCGGCTTCGGCGCCTGCCTGGTAGCGATAGGAGGAAGATTGCGGTGCTAGGCTATGCGGGTGTGAGGATCTGCTCTTTTCTTCCGTCGGCAACCGAGATTCTTTACGCGCTTGGACTAGGTGATTCGATTGCGGGCGTCACATTTGAGTGCGACTATCCACCCGAGGCTGGCCGCAAGCCGATTGTTGTCGAGAGCTTGCTCCAGCATGGTCTTGCTCCGGAAGAGGTCGATTGCCGGGTAAGTGAATGCGCTGCGACCGGCGAAAGCTTGTACCGCGTAAAAGCGGAGCTGATGGAGGAGCTGCGTCCGGACCTAATAATCACTCAAGAGCTCTGTGACGTTTGCGCTGTAAGTATGTCGCACTTACTCTCGTCAGTTCAAACGCTAAGCTCGCAACCGCGTGTGGTTTCGCTTACTCCACATACGCTGGAGGACGTGTGGACAGACATCGAATCTGTTGGCGAGGCAACCGGGATGGCCGATAAAGCACGCGCGTTGACGGCGGCGTTGCGCGAGCAAATTGAGGGGGTCAAGCGCGGCGCCTGCCGAAGCGGCCAGCGCGTTGCTTGTCTGGAGTGGCTGAACCCGCCTTTCAATGCGGGACACTGGGTGCCCGAAATAGTGGCGCTTGCAGGCGGCGTAGATGTGCTTGGGATTGTTGGCTCTGATAGTGTAAGGATGGGCTGGGAGGATGTGTTGGCCGCTCAACCGGAGGTCGTGGTCATCATGCCTTGTGGCTACGATCTCGAAGCCGCTGTCGCAGAGTTCCGCACGACGCCGCTGCCAAATGGATGGGCGCAATTACCTGCCGTGCGCAGTGGGCGCGTGTTTGCGGTGAATGCGACCGCATACTTCTCGCGACCGGGCCCGCGACTTGCCATAGGCGCTCAAATCATGGCTGCGTTGCTGAGCGACACTGTCGACGAGTCACTCCCCGCCGCGAGTTGGGCTCGCCTGTAGAGCAGCGTCACGAACGCGAAACGCAAAGTAGGTTACGGCAAAGAAACTGTTGACGTAGCTATTTTTGTAGAGCTAAACTGACAAAGTCTGGTGCATTGGGAAGCGCGGTGTAAATCCGCCACTGCCCTCGCAACTGTAAGCGTGGAGAGCCGGGACAAAAAAGCCACTGAAGCTTGACTTCGGGAAGGCGTCTCGAACTCGTTGAAGCGTAAGTCAGGAGACCGACCAGATGCCAACCTGGGCTGTTTCCGCTTCGATGGGAGAGCGGGACGCGTTCTTCGTAGCACCGGCGCTTTGTATTTCCGGTTCGTGAAGCCCTAATTGATCCCGCAGTGGAAGAGTGTCTGTGGAGCAGACGCTCACGGTGTCGCTTACCGAAAGGGCAGTTGCGTTCGCGCGTACGTACATTCAATGAAACTCTCGATTCAAGTAGCTTTGATTGCATTCCTATTTGTAACTACTACGGCCGCACAGAGTGGAATTGTGCAAGGGAAGGTTACAGATCCGCTGGGCGCTGCCGTTCCCAATGCAACGGTCGAGCTAATGCAAAAAGGCGTTTTGCTGGCGTCCGTGCACACAGAGGCGGATGGAGGTTACCGTTTGCAGATCGCGGAAGGGGGAGACTTTCGGATTCGAGCGGAGGCTCCTTTGTTTCAGGCGGCTTCCACGGCGGTGTTTTACGCCGACGGCGCGAAGACATATGTTGAGGATTTGACGCTCCCTTTGGGCACCTTAACTCAGACCACTGTCGTGACTGATACGGGGACACCTATACCCGAAGTCCAATCGAGTTCATCCGTCACGGCACTTGCACTCGAGCCGTTTCGAAACAAGCTGGAGGTTCAGGATGTTCTCCGTTTAATTCCGGGGCTCCAAATGACGCAAACGGCACAACGAGGGGGCAATACATCGCTGTTTGTGCGTGGCGGAACGTCAGACGCGAACAAAGTTGTGATTGACGGCGTGTCGGTAAACGACATTGGCGGTCCGTTTAACTTCGCGGATTTAGCGTTGACGGGTTTTCAGAAGATGGAAGTGTATCGAGGGCCGAACAGTATTCTGTATGGTGCTGACGCGTTGGCGAGCGTGGTGGATCTGACGTCGAAGCGCGGGACAACTGCGCTGCCTGAGCTTCAATACTCCGTGGACGGCGGTAATTTCGGATCGCGCAGGCAGGAGGTGTCGGTTGGCCAGCTCTGGAAGAGCTTCGACTACTTCGGGGATTTCTCGCGTTACGACACGAATAATAGCGTGCCGCACAGTAAGTTCAGTGAGAGCACAGCAGCCGGTAACGCGGGGTGGCAGATCAATCCAAGCACGACGTTGCGAGCGACGGCGCGGCGAATCACGGCGGATCAGAGCCTGCCAAACGAGCTCGATGCATACGCTATCCCTGACAATCAGATCGAACACAGCCAAGATACTTACTTGGGCGTTACGCTGGAGAACCAAACAACTGGTAAGTGGCACAATCTACTGCGATACGGCGCTACCCGTATGGACTCTCAAACGGAGCAGCCATTCGCAGCCGGCATTCCCGCAGATCCATTTGGCGCCGGGGCCCCTACCGAAACCATAGGAGCGCCCGTCACCTTGCATGGCGCCAATGGGTACAGCGCATCCGGGCAGGCCTATTACAATTACCTGCTGGGCGGTTTTCCGAGCCTGTACTTCAGGCAGTCGAATCAGGACTTTGTTTACTACGACTCACGTTATGAGTTCGCGTCCTATCTTATAGGGTTATTCGGATTCAGATACGCGGATGAGCGGGGTAGCACTAGTTCGCAGCCCTACGTTTTAGTAACTTCGGCGGAACGTGGGAACTATAGCTATACAGGGCAGGTTTCCGGAAACATCCGTTCCCGATTGTTCTATACGGCGGGCGTGGGCGTTGACGATAACGCCGTCTTCGGAACCGCCGCCAGTCCACGAGTTTCGGCAGCTTACTTCCTAAGCCGCCCTCAAGATCAACAGGTATTCAGCGGAACAAAGGTGCGGTTCAGTTACGGGCAGGGAATTAAGGAACCAACCATTGCGCAGCAAACCGGATCGCTATACGGCGTGCTTGCTCCTTTGCCGAATGGATCACAACTTATTTCACAGCACAACGTGGCGCCAATTGGTCCCGAACGCTCTACAACGTTCGATACGGGGCTCGAGCAGTATCTATTTTCCGCTCGTCTTCTGCTGACGGCCACCTTTTTTCACAATCAGTTTTCAAACTTTACGGAATTTGTGGAGGGCTCGGCGCTGCCGCAGCTCGGAGTACCGCAAGACATCGCGGCCGAGATTTCAAATACATCCGGAGGCGCTTACGTGAACTCACTTCAGTATCGGGCGCTTGGCACCGAGTTAGGGTTGGAAGCGCGCCTAGGTAGTCATACGGTTGCGCGGGGCGGCTGGACTTACCTGGACGCAGTGGTCCAGCGATCATTTTCAAATGACGCGCTCGCGCCCTCCATCAATCCGTTGTTTCCCAATATTCCGATCGGGGCATACTCGCCCCTGGTGGGTGGCCGCCCGTTCCGGCAAGCGCCGCAGACGGGGTACTTCTCTGTTGTGTACAGCCGCGGACGCTTCGACGTGGCGTTTACAGGCACTATAGTGGGGCGGCGGGACGACAGCACGTTTTTAAGCGACGAATTCTTTGGTCCGACGCTGCTTTTGCCAAATCGTAATCTGGATGTGGCTTATCAGGACATCGGCTTTACCGGTTCCTACCGTCTTTCGCGCGTGATCGGCTTGTATGCGAATGCAGACAACCTGCTGTCACAACACTACGATGAGGCGTTCGGCTATCCGTCCACTCCGTTCAATTTCAGAGTAGGCGTTCGTTTCACGATCGGCGGTGAAACGTGGAAGCACCTATAGCGCTTCAAAACTTAGCGATCAAAGTAATTCCGGCGGCCATCAGCACGGCTCCTACCATCCGCCAGGCGTTGATGGCGTGTACCGGCATATGGAACAGGCCAAAATGATCGACAGCTAACGAGGCAATTAGTGCGGCTGTCACGCTAAATCCGACAAACGGGCCGGCACCTACTTTATTGATTAGCGCAAGTCCGGCGTAGACCTGAACAGCTCCCACCAAGCCGCCGAGTGGCGCCCACCAAGGCATGGACGAGAGGCCTTCGGCACTCGGCAGCGGCGTGGGAAAGACGGCGAACACGCAAATAAAAAAGGCGGTAATAAGCCCGAACGAGACAGTGCTCGCGAGCCATGGATTGGATAACGAATTCTTGAGCTGTCCGTTCATGGCGGCGCCACACGTCTGCAGAACTCCACCAAGAATAATAAAGGGGTAAACCCATCCGGCTTTCATCTCGTTTCTCCTATTTCGATTGGTAGTTGTTTTACGCGATCTCGTGCCATGCCGATGTGGGTTTTGGTCTCCGGCATCCCTACAGCAAAGAACAGCATGCCGGCAAGCGCGACGAATGCGAGCCCAGCAAAGCCGACGTTGTAGCCGAAGCTCTTGAGCAGGAACCCCGCGATCATGACGAGTTGTGCAGCAATGATGCAGGCTGACATATAGAGAGACGATTTGCCATATTTGCCCTTCGTGAGCAGCTCGCCGACCAGCGGCAGCATGGCGGCGTTCGCTAAGTGGAATAATACGACGGAGGCGGTAAAGATCCAGAGGAAACTGTTCGCACGCAGATCTCGAAAGCTGGCGACAGATGCAGGCTTCCCATGATCTTCCTCTTCATTCGAGGCACGAGCAACTTCATTGTCGATATCTTCAGAGCGGATAGAGGAGGAGGCCCCGATAGTACATGTCGCAACGATGGCTGACGCGTAGAAGATCCATTGCTGTCCCAACCAAGTGCCAGCCGCTCCTGCTAGAAGAGCGAAGGTTACATTGCCGGCATGATTGAAAGTTTCATTACGGCCAATTCGACGTGAAAGCTTTTGCTTGCCCACGATGCCCAGTGAGATTGCGGCAATGGTAGGTGGCAAGAGAGCGGCCGCGACACCAATCAAGATTTGCGTCAGGATCTCAGCGGGTCCACTGCGCGACCAAACGATTCCAAGGCAGCCGAGAGCAACAGCGTCGGCCCCGCCGATGATCAAATGCTTTTTATGCTGAGACCAATCGACCAGCCATCCGGCCGGGCCTTGGGCCACGACGGAAGCGATACTTTGAGTAGAGATCACCACGCCTACGCTCGCTGGATTCCAATGGCGCGTTGCCGTTAGATAAATAGCCAGAAAAGGACCGATGCCGGTATTGACATCGGCCATAAAGAAGTTCAGCCAATCGAGCCCTCGTAAGTTTTGTCCGTTTTGTTGATGCGGCATGCGCGGCACCTGACAGCCTTATTGAGGTGCTTTCTTCTTTGGCTTAGGTTTTTTGTCAATCGCGATGCCATTCACTTCGTCTGCCTCAATCACCCAGCGCCCGCCGACCATCGGCTTTGTTGATCCAGTGCCCTTCACCTTCGTGCCAACACTTAGTTTGAGAGCGGCTGCTCCATGCGGTTTTACGTGGAGGAAATCACCGGTATCAAGAATGGCTCCGTTGACTTCGCCGTGAAGAGCATAGTTGAGGCGCTCCACCTTGCCTGAGAACTGGACATCTTCTTCGGCTAGCGAGAACTTTTCGTTTGCCGCACTAGCGCCGGTGAGTAATCGATAAACCGGATGGCAGGCATGCCCGTCGACCTCTTCCGGTTCTACCTCTACTTGGAGCTCAGTTCCCGCCGATGCAAGATCCGACATAGTGGCGCTGAAGCTCTGTGGGAAATTGATCTGTATTAGTTCACCGCCAGTTTGTAAGAGAAGACCTTCGTAAGCCCCTTTGGGGCTAATGTTGAAGGCCTGAACGGTTCCGTGTTTCCTCCGTGCATGACTTGACATATATATTCGAGTAACTAGATGCACGGTGTAGGCCAAAGCGAAAGTATGTTCTTTCTAAACTCGGCTGGGACTCAGGAAGCCAGCACGGGCGGAATGAGAACAACTCCTGTTCACGGGTCGCACACTGTTATCGGGGTGAAAAACGTGAATAGATCAAGCGCAGTACGGCATGCGATGAGCTCCGAATGTATGGACAACACACACAAACGTGCGCTTAGTGAGACAGCTGATCGCGCCTGGACCATTGACTCCATTCAGATGGAAATTGGCCTTTCAGGTGCATCTTTGCTGAGCGGAGGTTCACTTCTGATGAACTGTTATGTATCGCGACTTTTACTTTGTTCTGCCCTTAGCTGCACACTGCCCAGCTTTGGCGCTGCGCAAGGCCGACTAGGAAGGCGGGGCGGTCCGCCTCCCGGACAACCGCCCATACAGGCCGGAGTGTACTCGAACGTATCTGGCGCCATCTCGCAATTCAATTACGACCGGGATGGCGAGATAGAAGGCTTTCTGCTGAATAACAACACGCTGGTTCATCTTCCGCCGCGTGCGGCTTCACGAGCCGGAATGTCGCTGCATTCAGGCGATACGGTTCAAGTCACTGGTCTTGCTCGGACGTCTCCGGCGGGGTTTCAATCAGTTGAGGCACAAAACATTCAAGATCGGACTTCGGGGAAGACCTTGACCATGCCCCAGCCGGGCGCGGCTGCCCCTCTATCAAGTTCTGGACGCATTCAACAATTGAATTATGGGGCGGATGGTTCGATAAATGGGTTCTTACTCGATAACGGCACTCTCGCCAGCGTGCCCCCTTTC
>CAXUCT010000012.1:22842-24200 GCA_964249415.1 uncultured Bryobacteraceae bacterium
CAACGAATCCTTCGTCGATTCGAGTAGGAGCTTCGATCGCGTACTCTGGGTACGCGCGGAACACGATGAGCGGCCGAACGGTGGTGGATGTGCGGGCGGTGAGCGTCAATGGCCAGACGCTTGCTCTGCATGCGTCGGGCGACCCTCTGCCACCTGCTACAAGAGCACCAGGGAGGCCGGACGCCAATCCTCCTCCGACCGCACCGGAAGCTCCCGCGCAGACACAACCCATCGGACGAACCGCCGAACCGCCGCCGCCCCCCTCACCGGCTCGGGCACCTCAATCCTAGATCGGTTCACTGCCCAACCGTACACTAGTGGGAGGAAATCGCACAAGGCCAGCTTCGAACTTAGAGGCGAGGAAAGCGGGTGTGAATGGGCGCCTGAATGCTAACTCAATGTGCAGTGGCGTCGCTCCCGACTTTGAGGCAGATTGAGTTTGCTCTGGCCACATGCGCGCTGTTTTGGGCGCAACACTCGCCACCGCCTATGCCTCCGGGGTCAGCTTTACCCGGATTTTCGAATCGCCTTTCCGACGTTCGAAGGAAACTCGATTCCACAAAGCCAGTGGACGTCACTGCCGAACGCGCCTTGCAATATGCCCGGGCATACTTGGAAAGCGCGGCGAAAATCTTTCGATCGGGGGAGACCTTTCAGGCTGATCGGTTGACCGAAGCAGCCGACGCTCTCCTCCACATTGCCGAGCATCAACAACACCTTCGAACGGGGGGTGGCCCCAAGGGCCCACCTCCTGCCGAAGAAATTCAGGATCACCTGCAACGGGTTTACTTCCGGACGCGACAAGCGGATTACTTTCTGAGTCAATCGCACGATTCGCAGGCTGCCGCTTTTCCAAAGTGGGCGCGCGATTTCTACCAGCTCGCTCTTGCCGCCTTTGACCGCCAAGACTTTCTCGCCGCTGATGAGAATGCAAAATGCGCGGAAGAAGTCGTTAAGGCTTTGGAGAATCTGGCGCAGGCTGCTACCGCGGTAGACAGCCCTGTGCCGGTGCCCAAGCCGCCCGTTCCTCCGAGGCGGCTGCCTTGAATCGTTTGCTTAAAAACAGGCTTGTTCTCCAGCTGCTGTTTACCTTGGTGGCTGCAACGTCCGTTGCCGCCTTGAGTGTAGTTTTAATCACCGAGGCTGTTCGAGGCGCCGAAAGCGTCGTACTGGGAGAAGCCCATACAGCGATCTCGTCGGCTATCAACGAACTCAAGCAGCAATACCAATACCGGGCAACTTCGGACAGTTCCTGGCAGGCTCTACCCAGGCGGGCTCGGGATGTATCATTGCGGGGCATCACACAAACCGTGCTTCGCTCGTACCCCGGCGTGGAAGGCGGCTTTTATGCCGGCTCT
>CAXUCT010000013.1:0-23091 GCA_964249415.1 uncultured Bryobacteraceae bacterium
GCACAGAAGCATAAAACTCCATCTCGCATCCAGAAGGTGCATACGGCATGCCGTGCCAGACGATCTGATTCACGCCGTGGGCAAACAAACTATCGGCTAGTAACTTCAGGTCCGCTAGATTCTCCTTACGCCAATAAGTCTCGGCGCTGTCATCCCATCCGGGAAAGCCATAGATGCAAGTGAAGGCTTCAGCGCTCACGAGTGGTTTGCCGGCCCAGGCCGCGGCGGAAGCGGCAATTCGCGAAAATTCCGGCGTAAACAACAGCGCCTCGGATTCCGGAACATCTAACGCAGCGTAGGCTGCCAGCAGGTCCGTTGGAGCTCCGTGGCACTGCACTCGCGCATAACCGCCCGCGCGGTTGCAAAGCTCCGTAAACGCTTCGTAGAACTCTCGCCGGATGGTCTCCCCAATCAGCTTGCGATAGTCGTAACGAATCTCCGGTCGCGAATCCACCTGCCCGGCAAATGGCCGGAGCGAATATCCGAAGCGCCGTTCAAATTCGCCCCACAGCTCCGGCGACCACATGGCTTCCGTTCGTAGCTCTAACGAATCGCAAAACAGCCCCGTGCTGCCGTCGATCGCCGGCCTCAGCGTCTCCAGCAACGGAACGGCATAGCGCTCCAGCGCCGCCGAAGAAAGATGATTCAATACCGGCTGCCGTCCCACTTCCCAAGAGCAGTCAATGCGCTGCTCCGACGTGCCGGTGAACGTCTGCGCAGCGTCGTCCGCTGCTACCCGCGACCCGCCGAAGGGCCAACAACTTCCAAATGTGAAATCGCAGCCCAGCTCCAGTTCCTCTGCGTGGCGTTTGGTAAAGGTAACCAGTTCCGTCCATTCCGCACCCAGCCACTCTGGCCGCCCTCCCGGATCATCTTCTTCCATCCAAGATGGATAGATCCAAGCGAGCTCCACGCCCCCAAAACCCATCTCGCGGACCCAACGCAACTGCCGCACAATGTCCTCTCGCGTAAACGGGCCTGCCAGCCACCACCACCGCACATACGGTTTCGCTGTGCCCCGAAAAAATCGCGAGGGCGCCGCTCGGTATTTCGCTATCACCTCTGCCGCTGTCATGCCGCTGCTAGAATCTCCGTTATGAAACTCACCCGTTGGCTGCTCCTATTCGTGGCCGCTATTGCTCTCGCAGCCGGACAAGCTCCGGCTCCTGCTAAGTCCAAGTCCACCCCCGCTGCTTCCGCCGCTAAAAAGGGAGGCTTGGTCGACATCAACAGCGCTAGCGCGGAAGACCTCGACGCACTCCCCGGCATTGGGCCCGCTTATGCCCAAAAAATCATCGCCGGCCGGCCCTACCGCTCAAAAACAGATCTCGTCACCAAGAAAATCGTTCCGCAATCCACTTACAACAAAATCAAAGGACAAATCATCGCACACCAAGCGAAGTAACCCGTGCCCCAGCTGATTGTCTTCGATGTAAATGGCACCTTGCTCGATGTTCAGGCGCTCGCGCCGGAACTGAGCCGCTTGTTCGGCAGCGCCATTCCGGTACGTGAATGGTTTTTGGAAGTGCTGCAGCACTCGCTTGTGCTGACTCTCGCCGGCGACTACGTGGAATTCGGTGAAATCGCTACGGCGGTCTTAAAGATGACAGCGGCCGCGCTCGGTCGTCCGCTTGAAAATTCTGACATCACGGCGGTGAAAGAACGGTTCACTTCGCTGCCGCCGTTCCCCGATGTCCAACCCGCTCTGGCGTCTTTGAAAGCTGCCGGTTTCCGCCTCGCCACTCTCACCAACTCCAGCACTCAAAGTCAGCAAAAGCAACTGGGGAACGCCGGGCTCACCGGCTACTTCGAGCAGACTCTATCAGTAGACCGCGTCCACCGTTACAAGCCCGCACCTGAACCGTACCACTCGGCTGCCGAAGCTCTCGGAGTGCGCCCTGCGGAGATGCTGGTGGTAGCCGGACACGGCTGGGATGTATATGGCGCGCTTCGTGCTGGTTGCCGGGCCGCCTTCATCTCACGTCCCGGAGAGGCGGTCTTTCCTCTTGGTCCGCAACCCGATTACATTGCCGGGGATCTCGCCGACTTTACCCGTCAGATGCTCAGGTGAGTGCTTACGCAAACAAATCGAAGCTGTCTACCGCGGAATTCAAAGCGTAAGGTGTAAGCGCTGTCGAAGAGCTCCCACCGGAATCGGCAAAATTGCCGCCCATCTGTTGTAGAAGGCTCAGGGCCTCCGGGCTGAACTCCACCGTATCCCCATCGGGCGAACTGGTCCCTCCGAATAAAGCATTCGTAGATTGTAGCGCCATCGTCGCCCCGGCCATCTTGGCCAGTTGATCAGGCGTAGCCTTTGCTATGTCGCCTGGCGTTAGGGTCGACGGTAACAGATTGTCATTGGCAAGAAACTGCGCGCCAGCCGACATCGAGCTCGTGACGGAGGAAGACATTGATCTCCACTCTCATCGGCACGGGGGCAGCGCCGCAATACAAAATGTGCACCCTACTCTAAACCTTAAACTTCCGCACTATGCTGCCCGATAGGTCGAACTTTCCGCCTTTCAGATCATGTCCAGCGCCTTCCACAACCGAGAACTGTGTCGCCCCCGCAATAAGCGGTAGTGCAGCCAGCATCTCCGCTACGCTTCCGAACGGATCGCGCGTTCCATGTACAAAAATCGACGGCGCAAACAACTCTCCGAAATGAGAGGTCCGCAGCTGATCGGGCTTACTCGGCGGATGCAGTGGATACGAAAGCAGCAACAGCTCGTCGGCCACCGAGCGATCCTCCGACGCCAGGATGCTCGCCTGCCGCCCACCATACGAATGGCCTCCCAAAATGAGGCGACCGGAAACCAGGCGCCGCATGATGGACGCGGCCGCCAGCAATCCTTTCCGATCGTCGCCAGCCTGCGCGGGATGAGGCGGCCCAAAACGTTTCCGCTGTCGAAACGGCAGATCGCAACGCAGGACATGAAAGCCTTCAGCGGCGAACGCCTCGGCGACCGCCGCTAGCAAGGGCGCGCGGCAGTTCGTCCCAGCGCCGTGAGCCAGCACCAATCCCTCGCCGCGCGAAGTAGGAGGAACGTGGAGGAGCCCTGTCGTCAAAGCTTCGCTGAATGGCTCCGCCTCAGGCATTTGTCACTTCCGAACTATTCGGCATAAGGTCTTCACCGTTACTTGGTATCTAGAGTTGCAGATCTTATCGTGCCTCATTTTAATCGCTATCTGCCGCAACCATGTAGTCGACGCCCACGTCTTGCGCTTCTATGCCTTCTCTGCTAAGTTACGTGTAGAAGCTAGAGGTATTGATGACAGCTGGGAAGTCGGACCTGCCGCAAGGCACTTTGGACCTTTTGATCCTGAAAGCCATCGCTATGAACCCTGTCCACGGATACGCCATCGCTCAACGGCTCGAACAGATATCCCGTGGCGTCGTGCAAGTTCCGGAAGGTTCGCTCTACCCGGCACTGCACCGCCTTGAAAACCGCGGCTATCTGGCTGCCGATTGGAAAAAGACCGATACCGGGCGTGAAGCGAAGTTCTATCGGCTGACACGAAAAGGCCGAAAGCAACTTGAAGCGGAGGCCGCCAGTTGGCAACGATTGATCGAAGCGGTTGGCCTCATTCTCGGCATGGCCGATCGAGGCGCGCAATGAGCTGGTGGGCTCGTTTTGGGCATCGAACCCGTATGGAAGAGCAGCTCGAAAAGGAACTGCGCTTCCATCTGGACCAATACGAAAGCGACCTGATCGGCCGCGGCCAGTCTCCGGCCGATGCACGGCGCGAAGCTCGGCTTGCGCTTGGCGGTCCTGAGCAAGTGAAAGAAATGTGCCGCGATGCTCGTGGCACCCGCTGGGCGGAGGAGTTGCTGCAGGACACTCGCTATGCACTCCGCAGCGTGCGTCAGAAGCCCGGCTTCGCCGCGATCACTCTGCTGATTTTGGCGCTGGGGATCGGCGCAACAACCGTGATGTTTGCCGTTGTCAATAGCGTCGTGCTGCGGCCCCTGCCTTTCCCGGAGCCAGAGCGGCTGGTAACCCTGCATGGGTTTACAAAAGACGATTTGGGCGAGTTCTCGGGCTTCTCATATCCCGATTTCACGGATCTCGAGCGTGAGAGCCGCTCGGTGAGGATCGCGGGCTGGACATACAGTAGCGGTACGATCAGCGCTCCAGGCGACGCTGAGCACGTGGAAGGTCGCCAGATCTCGGCAGAACTCTTTCGCATTCTGGGCGTCGTTCCCTCGTGCGGGCGCGCCTTTCGGAGGGATGAGGACAGGCCGGACGCAAGGCCGGCAGCCATCATTAGCTACGACCTTTGGCAACGCCGCTTCGCGTCCGATCGGGCGGCGCTCGGGAAACAGCTCATCTTCGACGGCAAAGCGTACGACGTCATCGGCGTCGCGCCCCCAGGTTTTCAACTGTCTGGAGAAGCGGATGTCTTCACGCCATTCGGCCAAAGCACTGACCCGCGAATGCAGAATCGCCAAGCGCGTTTCATTCAGGTCGTAGGGCGTCTGGCTCACGGCGTTACACTGAACCAGGCTCAAGCCGAACTCACGCTTATCAGCCGTCACTTGGCCGAAGAATATCCCGCAGCGGACGCCGGCCTCAGCATGCGCGCCCATCCGCTTTTGCAGGGGTTGGTAAGCGATGTACGTGGCACGCTGTGGCTGCTGCTGGCGGCGATTGGACTGGTCCTGTTGATTGCCTGCGTGAACATCGCGAGTCTTTTTTTAACGCGCGCCATTTCTCGCGAGCGGGAACTTGCGATGCGTGCGGCTCTCGGCGCAAGCCGCAGCCGGCTCGTGCGTCAATGCCTAACAGAGAGCGCCGTTCTGGGGCTTTGCGGGGGCCTACTGGGCATTCTCGGTGCAGCCGTCAGCGTGCATCCGTTTGTGGCGCTCTGGCCAGGTAACCTGCCGCGGGCGGAAGAGATCCATCTCGATGGGCGTGTTCTCTGTTTCGGAGTGGGCATCTCGCTTTTCTGCGGCCTTTTTTTCGGGCTAACACCGGCCTTGCGCGTTCCCATGCATCGGCTGGAAGAGGCGCTACGCACGGGCGGGCGGAGCATCGCCGGGAACTCACGCCGTCTGCACAGTCCCTTCGTCGTATCGGAGATCGCGCTTGCCTTCGTGCTGCTGGTCTCGGCGGGAATGCTTGGTCACACTCTGGTGAGGCTGTCGTCTCTTAATACCGGCTTCGATGCACATAATGTGCTGACCGCCCGGTTCGCACTTTCCCCCAAGGTGCTCGCTGATCCATCGCAGATACGATCAGCTTGGCGGGACGTGCTTGATCGCGCCCGGCGACGGCCCGACGTGGAATTCGTCGCGCTTGCAGATACCATTCCTATGCGCGAAGGGGAAGGCATTCTGCCGTACCGGACCACCCCCAACTCGCTATCTCCCAACCAGGAGCCGCTCGCGGTCGCCTCCAGCGTCACCCCCGACTATCTCAAGGTCATGGGCATTCCGCTGCTGGAAGGCCGCTTCCTCAATGAGCATGATCGAGAGGGCAGTGAACCGGTAGTAGTCGTCGACGAAAATCTCGCTCGGCATGCGTTCGGTCGTAGGAATGTGGTTGGCCAACATATTTGGATTTCACCAATCGGTCCGGCGCCTATCGAGATCGTAGGTGTTGTTGGCCATGTGCGCCACTGGGGCTTGGCAGGCGACGATCAGTCGCATATGCGCGACCAAAGTTATCATCCGTTCGCCCAAGTGCCCGCCCGCCTGTTGCACTTCTTTTCGTCGGTCATGTCAATCACCATCCGAACGCGAAGCTCACCTCTGAACATTGTTCAGGCGTTACAACAGGAACTACGCGGCTCGTCTGCGGATCAGACTCTTTACGAAGTTCGTACCATGGAGCAACTGGTAGGCGCATCTCTCGCCCGGCAGCGCTTCCTCTCGCTTCTGTTTGGCATATTCGCCGGATTGGCCTTGCTGCTGGCGTGCATCGGCGTTTACGGCGTGCTGGCCTACTTGACTGGACAGCGCACTTCGGAAATCGGCGTCCGTATGGCCGTTGGAGCAAGCGTTAGGGACGTTATGTGGCTGGTGCTATCGCAGAGCTTGAAAATGATTGTTGGCGGCATCATTTTGGGCATACTTGTCGCTTTGGCAGCAGGGCGAGAATTGCAGCATTTAGTTGAGGGAATGCAGCCGGTCAATGCAGCAACTTACGCGATTACCATTCCGGTTCTAATCCTGGCCGCGCTCTCCGCAAGCTTTGTTCCGGCCCGCCGCGCCAGCCTTGTCGACCCTGTGAAAGCTTTGCGACAAGAGTAGTGCATTACTGCTTTCCGCTGGCCGCCAATTATTGAATGATCCGAAGGGCTTCTTCGAGCGCTTCGACAAAAAAATATTCGCTCCACATGACGGACTCGTCGACGCCTAGTCCTTTATGGATGTGGTAGACACCGCCTTTCAACACTCCTTCCCAGCCCGGGTCCGAACTGGCGAGGTATTTGTGGCAGAGAGTGCGGAGAATGTGAATGGCGGTAGACCAGTAGAAATGGCCCTTCATCGGATCTGAAACAAGGCGGCAGAGGCGCAGGAGCCCGGCAGCCGTAATGGCCGCAGCCGACGTATCGATAACCGAGCGGTTCTCGGGCGGAGCGTTATAGTCCCAAGGCGGCACACCGTCCGCCGGGGTATGACTGATGTAGTAATCGGCGCAGGCTTCGGCCGTTTGCAGAAAGCGGGGGTCGCGGCTGAATTCAAACGACGTGGAGAAGCCGTAGAGCGCCCACGCCAAGCCGCGCGACCAGCAAGAATCACCGCGAAAACCTTGCTGCGTGGACTGCCGGAGGAACTCTCCGGTTTCCAGATCGAAGATGCCTTCGTGCGCTGTTGAGCCATCGCCACGCACCAGGCATCGGCGGGTAGTCAAACAGTGCCGGACGGCTATGTCGCGTAGCTTTTTTTCGTTACACTCGCGCGCCGTGTAGAAGATGATCCCGACGTTCATCATGATGTCGATGAAGATAGAATCTTCGGCCACAAAAGACCGAAGGTATTGCCCCTGTTCATTGAAGCGTTGAGCGAGCGTCTTTCCGGCATGCAGCACCACTTCGCGAATGGACGTATCTCTTGTGATGTGATACCAGCGATAGTAAGTGGAGAAAAAGATAAACCCCAGGTCGTGGACGTCGCTGTCGGTTTTCCGCGCTTCGAGCGGTTTGCTGTAGCGGATAGCCTGCTCCATCCAGAAGTTTGAGTCAGGTTTATCGGGGCCCAGATAGCGATAGAAAAGCCACATCATGCCAGGTAAGAATCCGTCGCACCAGTGCGTCCAGGCTGGGCCTTCGTGCATCCACCTGCCGCCTTCGCTGTACATGGGATAGAAATCCGGGTGATGTTCAATCAGGTGCTTGACTTGTTTTTGCGCAAACGTTATGGCGTTTTGGAAAAGCTCCCGGTCGGAATCGTAGATGAACTGAATCACTCGGAATACCTGCGCTCCCAATTATAAGGAAGCATTTGCCCAGCAGCGTCGAACCTGCATGGGAGGCATGCTGGCGCGTCATCTCCTCTTGCTAACATCGGGGAGCATGGCAACGAAAGTGACCGTTGTGAACAATGGTCCAATCCGCATTGAAGGTGATTTCACAATTCACGATTCGGACGGGAACTCCTACGGGCTAGGCGGCCGAACCGTGGTTACCCTTTGCCGCTGCGGTCTCGCCGAGAACAAGCCTTTCTGTGATGGCGCGCATGGCCGCGGCGGCTTCTCTTCGCAATGCAAGGCTCTTGAGCTGCCTCCGCCCAAGCCTAAGATCTGACGCTAATCGCTCAGCACGCAGATGTCGCTCAAGTTGCGGTAGTCTTCGGCATAATCGAGCCCGTAGCCGACCACAAATTCGTCGGGGATTTCGAAGCCGACGTATTTCACCTTCACAGGCTGAATTCGGCGTTCCGGCTTATCGAGCAGGGTAACAACTTCGAGCGTCTTAGGACGGCGCTGCTGCAGCAGGCGCGTGAGGTAGCTTAGCGTAACGCCGCTGTCGATGATGTCTTCGACGATCAGGACGTGGTGGCCTTCGATGTTCACGTCCAGATCGCGCGTGACTTTAACCTGTCCCGAGCTGGTCTTCTCATTACCGTAGCTGGAGATTCCCATGAATTCGATGCGCACGGAAGGCTTTTTCAAGACGCGGACTAAATCAGCCATGAAGATGAACGCGCCTTTCAAGATGGAGACGAGATAGAGCGGCCCTTCCGGATAATCATTTTCGATTTCGGCGGCCATCTCACGGATGCGTTGCTGAATCTGTCCGGAGGAAATAAGGACGCGGTCGCATCGGGAAGGCATTCCTCGAATGGTAACTGAGCTCTCCAGGCGGACGGCTAACGTTGTGCGAGTTTCAGGCGCGTGCTGCCGGTTCCAATGTGAATATGTGGAGCGGTAGCGGAGCCGGCCAGCGCGCTGCGAAATGCCAGGTAGGGAACATGCAAGCGCTCCAGCAGCGCTCGGAGCCAGAGGCCCTCGGGACTGTCAGGGCTGACGGCGACATCCACGCGGTTGCGATGGTCAAGTCCCATGGACTGGTGCACGAGCGTCTGGCCCAGCGCGCTCACTGGAAGCGCATGATGAAAGCGCTTGGCAAACTCGCTTGAAATCGCAGGGAGATCACCCAGATCGAAAAGGCCGTTACCGTCGTAGCGCACCATAACATTCTTCGGGGCGGTGTTTCCCACCTGCGCGGCATGAACTAAGCGTTGCTCGTTATCAGCCATTTCGCGTAGATCCGCAAGCAGTTTCACGCGATTCTTCGCCATTTCGAGCACGCGCTGACGGGAATCCAGTTCATCCTGATAGGCGCTGAATTCCGATCGCGCCAGGATACCGGTATCGAGCAGGGGCCGGCGAGTTGCAACAATCTTGGCCTGCCGGTCAACACGCCGTTGAGCTGCAGCCATCATCGCGTCAGCCTGGCCCGGAGTCATATCTTCGAGACGAATTGGGCCGTACAGCGTCCCGGCCAGAACGGCATCGTCCTGCGCGTCTGCCAGTCTCGTCTCTGCTTGATCGAGCTGAACTTGGGCAAGCGTGCCCTGCTCGACAAGCGCGCGAATCCGGGTGACATCGTTCTGCGCCCGTTCCAGTAATGTGCGCGAGAGTGCGCTGTAATTGGCAGAAGACGGATCTGCCGCGGAAAGAGTAGGCGTAATGCCCCAAAGCGCGCCGAATAAAGCGAGCACCACTGCACCGGCGGATACTCGTGAGGGTTTACGCACCTATCCAAAGTTTAGTATGCTAACCGCAGGAGAACGTTCGACGAGTCTGCTACACCGTTCTGTCCAACACCCCTCTTCCGTAGATGCTACCGGCTCCTTGCCCAACTGGCGCGCGGCTTCTGACGCGGCAGAGTCCAAGAAGGCAACCGATCTACGAATTCTTGACTTACGTGAAATCACGTCCTTTACCGATTTTTTTATCATCTGCACCGTTTCAAATCCTCGCCAGGGCCATGCCGTTTGCGACGAGATTGAGAAACACTTAAAGGAGATGGGCGAACTGCCCTTTAGCATTGAGGGCTATGAGTCGGCTGAATGGATTCTGATGGATTACGGCGATTTCGTGGTCCACATTTTCTCAGAGACTGCGCGCTCGTACTACGACCTGGAGCGGCTGTGGAGGCATGCTAAGCCAACGGATCTGGATAGTGCCAGTACGGTCGGAGTCAGCTAAGCCTAAGTACCGGTAGACCGATCCGGCCATGTTGACACCAGCCAAGTTTGTGCCGCAACCTCTATAATTAAGCTGGGTGTAACTAATCGTTCATAGATGTTGCGCCCCGGGTTGTAAAAGATCCGGTCGGTTTGTGAACAGATGAATCATCTTGGAACGCTTTCGCCGCGCCACTTAGACGTCCTGCATGCGATCGTTCAGAATTATATTGAAACCGGTGAGCCGGTAGCGTCCCGCACGATTGCGCGCAAGTATCCGATGAGCCCGGCCTCGATCCGGAACATGATGGCGGACCTGCTGGAGGAGGGATACCTTTCGCAGCCTCACACGTCTGCCGGCCGGGTGCCGACCGAACGGGCTTACGAAAGCTATGTCAAAACGCTTTTTGGCAGCCGGATTGTGCAGGCTGAGCTGGACCGTCTACATCTCGAGATGCAGCGGGCCGGAACAGTGGAGGGCCGCATTGAGCGCTCCTCAAAGCTGTTGAGCGAAATTACGCGCAATTTCTCGATTGCGGCGGCCATCCCCACGGAGAACCAAATTCTGGACCAGGTGGAGCTGCTGGCGCTGCCCGATCACCGCGTGCTTATGGTTGTCGCGACGCGCGACCGGATGGTGCGCAATAAGGTGATCACCGTAGATGATGACGTTTCGCAGGACGAGCTGGTCTCTATTCGCAATTACATTAACTACAACTTTGGCGGATGGCTGCTGCACAACATCCATCGCGAGCTGAAGCGGCGCCTTGACCTGGAGAGTGCCGCTTATGATGCAATCTTGAAGCGCGTTAGCGTGTTCTATTCCTTAGGACTTTTGGACCTGGGCCTGGTGCCCGAGGTGCACTTTGAAGGCGCGGAGAATTTGATCGGTCTTGACCTACACCTGACGCGCGAACGCATGCGTGAGCTTTTTCGAGCGCTGGAAGAAAAGAAGCGCGTGCTGCAGTTGCTCGAACGCTTTTTGGAGCAGCGCGACGGCGTTCTGTCGATCAAAGTCGGATTAGCGGACGTGCATCCGAGCATGGGTGAGTTCTCGATGATCGGGGTACGGCTCGACCTGCCGAACGGCCTTGAAGCCCATGTGGCGGTGCTTGGTCCTATGCGGATGAACTACAGCCGGGCGGTTTCGGCCGTGCTGCACGTTGGGCAAGCGTTCAAGACCTCGACGATGTAGGCGAGGATTGCACACGTTTGTGCACGCCGCCTTCATAAATCCGCAACGCGAGTTCTATATACTCGCTGCATGCCGAATGTAGAAACGCATAAGCCCGGTACGTTCTGCTGGTTTGAGCTGGCGACCAGTAATCAAGAAGCTGCGAAGAAGTTCTACACTTCGCTGTTCGAGTGGAAGGTGAACGACTCGCCTATGGGACCTGACGACTACTACTCGATGTTTGAGTTGGAAGGGCGGCCGGTCGCAGCAGGCTACACTATGCGACACGAACAAGCCGAGCAGGGCGTCACGCCGCACTGGATGGTGTACGTAGCGGTGGAGAGTGCTGATGAAGTGGCGCGCCGCGCTCCGGAACTGGGCGGCAAGGTGTTTGCGCCGCCGTTTGATGTCGCCGACTACGGCCGCATGACGGTAGTGGCGGATCCAACGCACGCCGTGTTTTCGGTCTGGCAGCCGAAGAGCCACCAAGGCACGGGAATCGCAGGCGTAGACGGCACGGTTTGTTGGGTCGATCTCAACACCTCTGACCTGGAGAAGGCCAAAAAATTCTACGCGAATCTGTTCGGCTGGAAAATCGTCACGACAGAGAACGACCCGCCGGGATACTTAGCCATTCAGAATGGCGACCAGTTCATCGGTGGCATTCCGTCACGGGAACAACGCAACCCCCAAGCTCCTTCGCATTGGATGATTTACTTTTTGGTGTCAGATTGCGATGCAGCAGCCGGGAAGGCGAAGGACCTGGGCGGGACGTCTCTGCTAGCGCCACAGGACGTGCCCAACGTAGGACGAATGTCGGTGTGGAAGGACCCGCAAGGAGCGGTCTTCGCGCTGTTCCAAGCGGCCCGCCGGTAGACGGATGGGGTTGTAGCTGTCAACGTTTGACAGTCGTTTTTCAGACCTTCTATACTCAGGATTGGGGGTTTAGTGTGTCCAATGCACCGGCACAACCCGCCAGGAATTAAAAGGATCTGTAATGCCAAAACGTACGTTTCAGCCGAATAATCGTCACCGCGCGAAAACTCATGGGTTCCGGGTACGCATGAAGACCGCCGATGGCCGGGCTGTACTGGCGCGCCGTCGCGCGAAGGGCCGCCACAAACTGACTGTCAGCGACGAACGCGCCGTTCGCGCCGCCAAGTAATCCCGTCCGCTCCTTTGTTCCGCTGTCACTTCCAAAAGCAAGGCGGGTTCTCCGGTCCGCTGAATTTCGCCACATCTACCAAACCGGGGTTCGCCGGACCAGCCGCTATTTTGCCGCGTTCTGCCTACGTACGGATGGTAAACCTGTTCCGGCGCGCTTCGGATTTACAACTCCCCGGAACCTTGGCAAGGCGGTTGTGCGTAATCGTTTAAAGAGGCGCATGCGCGAGGCAGTTCGAAGCCGGTTTGAAATCCTGCCGGCGAACTGGGCCATCGTCTTCAACCCAAGACGAAGTGTCCTGGACGCGCGCTTTGAGGACTTATGCCGCGAGGTCGGCCGGGTATTTGCGCAATGCAACGAGTCGTAATCGGGGCTCTCCAAGCGTATAAATTGGCGATCTCGCCGCTGTTGCCCTCCGCTTGCCGTTATTACCCCACCTGCTCGGAATACATGATGGATGCCGTTCGGAAGCACGGGGTCTTAAAAGGAACTTGGATGGGCGTGAAGCGGCTGGGGCGCTGCCATCCGTTCCACGAGGGCGGGTACGATCCGGTGCGCTGAACCCGGCACAGCGCGGTGAGTTGGAATGGAACTGAGATTAAATTCATATGGCCAATAATACGGGCGGAACACCTGGGCCGCCATCGCTTGAGAAGCGTCTTCCGCTAGCGCTGGCGTTGATGATGCTGGTGCTGCTGGTCTCGCAATATCTTTTCAAACCTGCACCGGGACCGAAACCGGTGACGCCATCAAACGATAAAGCGGCGGCGGCGTTAACTCAAAAGCCGCCTGCCGCAACGGCTACGGCGCAAGCGCCGGCGAATGGCGCTGCGGGTACTGCCGCACAGGTGCAAGCAATAGCGGAAACCACGAATGAGGTTGATACAAAGCTGTACCACATTGTGTTTACTAACCGCGGCGCCGCGGTGAAGAGTTGGGTGTTGAAGAACTTCAAGGACAACGCAGGCAAGCCACTGCAACTGACCAATGTGGCGGCCAACGTTCCTTTGCCGTTCACCATCGGAGTGACGGGACAGAAGTTGACGGTGGACCCAAACACGGTTCTGTACCGGCCCAAAATTACGAACAATGGGACAGGCTTGGATTACGATTTCTCAGACGGCCAAACCACTATCCACAAATCTTTTCAGTTCGGCCTGGATAGCTACCTGGCAGAGGTGAGGTCGCAGGTTCTCGAAAACAACACACCAGTTGCACATGTATTGATGTGGCGGGGAGGTTTCGGGGACCAAAAGGTCCGGAATGCGGCGGGCACGGAGCACACCGTGCGCTATGACGCAAGCGCGGGAAAGCTGATCACGAAGACTCCCAAAGACGCCAAGAACGGGCCGGTTACAGATACCGGCAACTATACGTTCGGCGGGTTGGAGGACAACTTCTTCGCCGCAGTTGCCCTGCCGAATGAGGGTTCATCGTTAGAGGTCCGCACATACGCCGATGAGATAAAGCCACCCAGCGAGGAGAAGGCTGTTCCTTACGTTGGGGACGGTATCTCGACGGGAGCGCAGAACGATTTTTCGCTCTTCGTTGGGCCGAAAGACATAGACATCCTAAAGAAGGTCAATCCGAAGCTGACGCAGATTGTGGATTGGGGATTTTTCGGCATTATCGCGAAGCCTCTGTTCCTATGGCTCAATTGGGTGAATGATCACTGGACGAATAATTTCGGTTGGGCCATCATCCTGGTCACCCTGATCATTAACCTGGCGCTATTCCCGTTCCGGCTTTCGAGCTTGAAATCGGCGCGCAAAATGCAGAAGCTGCAGCCGCAGATTCAAGCTATCAACGCAAAGTACAAGAACGTGAGCCTGCGCGATCCGAAAAAGACGCAGCAGAACGAAGAGGTGATGGCGCTTTACAAGGAAGGCGTGAACCCGGTAGGAGGTTGCTTGCCCATGCTGGTGCAACTGCCGTTCTTCTACGCATTTTATCGAGTGTTGTCGATCGCTATCGAATTGCGGCATGCACCGTGGCTGTGGGTTCCCGATCTATCTACGGCCGAAACGCTGCCGATTCACCTGCTGCCGATCATTCTGATCGCGACGCAGTTCTTAACGCAAAGATTGACGCCGGCTGCGGGCGTGGATCCAAACCAGCAAAAAATGATGATGATGATGCCGCTGATGTTTGGATTCATGTTCTACTCGGCATCGGCGGGCCTTGTACTATATTGGTTGACCGGCAACGTGGTGGGAATCGTGCAGCAACTAGTAATCAACAGGTTTATGCCTACACCAGCCCCCGCCGTTGCACCGCTGGCGAGCAAAGCGCCCGTGAAGAGATCCGGCAAAAAATAGACTGCATGAAATATACCGTCGACTCGCTGCGGCCGAAGCTGGACCAATTTTTGGAACCGCTGCTTGAACAGGCTGGATTTGAGCTTTCCTACGAGTTGCGTGCCGCGGAGAATCCACACCCGGAGGTAGAGAACCCGGAAGTGACAGTGAACTTTAGCGGCGGCGATGTGGAGCTGCTGCTGGAGAATCGGGCTGAACTGCTGTTAGCGCTGGAGCATCTGTCGATGGAGGCGTTGCACCTTCCGGCCGAAGATCACTCGCTGATTTCCTTCGACGCCAATGATTTCCGCCTGCTGCGTGTAGAAGAGTTGCGCATGAGCGCGCTGGCAGCGGCCGAAAAAGTGAAGCGGACGCGCGTGCCATTCCACTTCAATCCCATGAGCAGCCGTGAACGCCGGGTGATTCATTTGGCGTTGCGCGAGGAAAAGGAATTGCGCAGTGAAAGCGTGGGCGTAGGGCCGGGGCGCGCCGTGGTGGTGATTCCTGCCGATATGCCGACACCTCCAGCGCCGCCTATTGCACCACGTGGGTTTCCCCCAAGCGGCGGTGGACGTCCGAATGGGCACCGTGGGAGCGAGGGGCGTCCTGGGCCAGGTAGCCGGTACGACGGTGGCCGCAGAGGTCCCGGCGCCGGCGGGAATCGCCCCCCTCGTGGCGGCCGCGGACGCTAATTGCACTAACTCTTACCTTTGATGAATCTGCGCGACACGATTGTCGCCATTTCCACTCCCGTAGGTCGCGGCGGTTTGGGCGTGGTGCGCCTTTCCGGGCCGCAAAGCCGCGCCATCGCTGAACGGATTTTGCGCTACCCTCACGAACCGAGTTGGCGCAGCTGGACGAGCGAGTTGGCCGAACTGGTGGACGGCGACGGCGCGACGGTCGACCAGGTGGTCGTGTCCTTCTTTGAGCGGCCCCGATCTTACACGGCCGAAGATGTTGTCGAGATCTCGTGCCACGGTTCGCCGGTGGTACTGCGCTTCTGCTTAGAGCGAGCTGTAGAGCGCGGCGCACGGATCGCCGAGCCAGGCGAGTTTACCTTACGCGCTTACACTAATGGGCGGATTGATTTGCCTCGGGCGGAGGCGGTGCGCGATCTGATCGATGCGACCACGCTCTACCAGGCGCGAGTGGCCGCGCAGCAGATGGAAGGCTCGGTCTCGCGGCGGATTCAACCGGCGAAGGAGCAGCTGGTTCAGTTGATCGCGTTACTCGAAGCCGGAATCGACTTTGCGGAAGACGACGTCAGCGTGGCGTCTGCACATGAGATTTTGCCGCGCATCGGAATCGTTGAGGCTCGCACGCGTGAGTTGGTGGCGAGCTTCGCAGCTGGCAGTCTAGTGTATCAAGGCTTCACGCTCGCAGTCGCCGGCAGGCCGAATGTGGGTAAGAGCAGTTTGTTCAATCGGCTGCTGCAGCAAGACCGCGCGATTGTGACCGACATGCCGGGCACGACGCGCGACACAGTTTCTGAATCGACTTCGATCGAAGGCATTCCTGTGAAGCTGGTGGACACGGCTGGCATCCGGGAAGCGAAGGATGTGGTGGAAAACCTCGGGATTGAGCGCAGCTATCAAGCGATGGCTGACGCTGATCTGACGCTGCTTGTCTTGGACGCTTCCGCGGAGTTGACGGAGGAAGACGAGGCGCTGCTTGCCCGCCTGAGTGACAGAAGACCGCTGCTGGTTGGAAACAAGTGTGACTTGCCGGCGCTGCTGAGCGGAATTGCTGATCTGCTGCCCGTTTCAGCGATAACGGGTTTTGGTATCGAGGCTTTGCGCCAAGCAATTCTTGCGCGTCTGGCTCCGGAGGGATTAGCTGCGCCCGAGAGCGGCAGCATCACAAACGTTCGGCATGAAGCGCTCCTGCGCGAAAGTTTAGAAGCGCTAGCGAATGCGCGGAAAGCGGTAGAATTTGAGATCCCCCACGAGATGCTGCTGCTGGATTTATACGCTGCGCTGCGGCCACTGGATGCCGTAACGGGTGCTACGACAGCCGACGATATCTTGAACCGGATTTTTTCTACGTTTTGTATTGGGAAGTGAAAAAGCGTGTCTTCCACGTATTGAAAGGATCGCTTCAATAGCCGTCCTAGGCACCGTGCAGCACGAAGGATCGCAATAGACTTAGCTGAATGTAGCTGTTGTGCGTCGATATCTTCTCAAAACGTCATTGCTACCTATTGTGTAGGAATCGGAACAGAGGTACTCCGCTTAGGTAAGCAGAAGTTACGATCAAGTCCATGAAATTCGAAGTATTGAACGCGCTTCTAACCGCCAGGACGTTGTTCGACGCAGCTCGGCACCAGTGTGCTGTAAGAGACCGTCACGTCGCATCTGCTGGGCTTATTATCCTTCAAGATGCAGTGGAGCTCGTGCTGTATGCCTGCCTAATAGAAGCAAGTGCAGATGAAGGGAAAGCTATAGAGAGCTTTACGTTCGATCAGCTGATCGGTGAGCTTAGGCGTTTAGGTCTGTCGGTTGTCAAATCCGGAACATTGAAGGCCATGAACAAGCAGCGGGTGCTTATAAAGCATAATGCGCAACTCGCTGAACCGGCGGCTGTCCAACAGTATTACCAAGCGTCACTGTTGGCAACAGATGCACTGCTGGTCGACATCATTGGGAAACCCTTGCAGCACATTGTCATCGCGGATGCCATTTCGAACCCGGAACTAAAGCTGCACATCGAAGAGGCTAGCGTCTCGATTGAGACGGGGAGATACCTCGACGCGCTGATCGCGACCAGAAAGGCCCTGTTCTTAGCGATCGAAGTGGACTATGACATCGGAAGATGGCGCGACTTTGATCCGTCGCAAGGTACTACGAACCTCGCATTGATGATGGGCAATAAAGCGCTTTATCATACGCGCAACAAAAGGTGGATCCAAGAAAACGTTTTTGACTCTTTAGATTACGTCCAACTTGATCATGAACGAATCCGCCTAGACATGATCGAGCTGGGCATTGACCCTGAGGAATTCTTTAACGTTTGGCGAATAACCCCAACGTATACCTGCTTGCAGACAATACCTGGGCAATCAAGATGGAGGCACGCTATACAACGGGGGCAACAGATGACAGCGCTCGATACTGTCTTGATGTTGTAGTTTCTATCCTCTTTAATCAACAGAAACGAAAAGCTCTTGGTCGTTCGCTAGAGTTCCGCAGTTGGAGGGCGCGGCTGCTGCGCTCTCAACCAGTGTTCAAACGCGCCTCACTCGATTCTGAGCTTCAAGGTGTGATGCTAGCCCAAGGCGATTTGTGCCTTGCGAGCTACTCCGTCTCTGGCTTGGACGGGCAGGGGCATTTTGTTTATCTCTTCTCGTACGAAGAAGACGGGCTGCCACATTTCCATGGATACATTCCGCTTGAAGCGTGTCAACTTGAAATCATTTAGCCTCAAGCCTAGCGAACAGGGCAGTGCGAACAGCCCATAATTAAAACGTCAGAGACTTGAGCGCCCTAACTTGGACGTTAAGTTCCCGCTGCTAGGGTTTGGCGATGGACGGCGTCGAGGATGCCGTTAATAAAAGACAGGGAATCGTCGCCGGAGAATTGGCGCGCTAGTTCGAGGGCTTCATCAATAATGACCGGGGCAGGAACAGCTTGCTGGGTGAGTTCGTAGATTGCCAGGCGGAGGATGTTGCGATCGACCACGGGCATCCGGTCGAGGCGCCAGTGCTCGGACTTGGCTTCGATCTGTTTGTCGATCTCGCCTGAGTTGGCAACCGTTCCGCGGACCAGCTCTTCCATGAAGCGGTCGGGTTTGGGCTGCTTCTCGCTCTCTTCGGAGTAGAGTGTTTCGTAATAATGCGAAATGGCGCGATCGATGGAATCGCGGCGCATGTCCCACTCAAAAAGAACTTGCAGGGCTCGTCTGCGGGACCTGTGACGGGCCGCCATCTAGCGGTCGTCCTGTAAATGGCGGATCAAGTTGGCGAGTTCGATGGCCGCTTCGGCCGCTTCCGCGCCTTTGTTGCCGCTCTTGCCGCCAGCGCGATCCATGGCCTGCTGCATGTCATCGGTGGTGAGGACGCCGAACGCGATCGGTATGCCGGTTTCGAGGCTGACCTGGCGCAGCCCGTCTGCAGCGCCGCCGGCGACGTATTCAAAATGTGGTGTATCGCCACGCACTACAGCGCCAAGCGCCACAATCGCATCACAGCGCGGCGCAAGAGCCTTGGCGGCAACTGCTAATTCCCAGGCGCCCGGCACTTTGACGAAGGTGATGTTTTCGTGCCGACAGCCATGCTTTTCAAGCATTCCCAACGCACCCTGGGCCAGTTGCTCCGTGATGAACTCGTTGAAGCGGCTGACGAGGACGCCGATGCGCAGATGTGTGGCGTCTAACGATCCTTGAAACGTGCGATAGGGCATGAAAGGGCGGAAGAGCGCAGAGGAGGCAAGCGCTTGCTATGGGATAATTCGATTTACCCCTCAGTTTAGCGCAACATGGACCCCCGCCTTATCCGCAATTTCTCCATCATTGCGCACATCGATCACGGGAAATCTACGCTTGCGGACCGGTTGCTGGAGTATACAGGCGCCCTTTCGGAGCGCGAGATGATGGCCCAGGTATTGGACAGCATGGACTTGGAACGCGAGCGCGGCATTACGATCAAGGCGCACGCTGTCCGGTTGAGTTACAAGGCCGATGACGGCAATATATACGAGCTGAATCTGATCGATACTCCTGGGCACGTGGATTTCACCTATGAGGTGTCGCGCAGCTTGCAGGCCTGCGAAGGGGCGCTGCTGGTCGTCGATGCGTCGCAGGGCGTGGAGGCGCAGACGTTGGCCAATACATACCTGGCGTTGAGTCACGATCTGGAGATCATCCCGGTCATCAACAAGATTGACTTGCCTTCAGCCGAACCCGAGCGCATTCGTGAGCAGATTGAGCAAGTGATTGGCTTGGATGCGAGCGATGCCGTGCTGGCGAGCGCCAAGAACGGGATCGGGATCAGGGAGATTCTGGAAGCCGTGGTGGCAAGAGTGCCGCCGCCCAAGGGCGATCCTGCCGCACCTCTGCGCGCGCTGATCTTCGATTCGTGGTTTGATCCCTACCGCGGCGTGATTATCCTGACGCGCATTGTGGATGGTGTTTTGCGCAAAGGGCAGAGGATCCGGCTATGGTCGAACGGGACGAAGTATGAGGTGGATGGACTCGGGTTCCAATCGCCGAAGCCGGTTCCTTGCGATGAGCTGACGGCGGGCGAGGCTGGATTCCTATTCGCGAACATCAAGACCGTTTCGGACGCGAAAATCGGGGACACCGTCATGGACGATGCGAACCCCGCCGATGAGCCGTTGCCGGGGTTCCAGGAAATCAAGCCCATGGTGTTTGCCGGACTGTATCCGGTGGAATCGCACGAGCATGGGCTGCTGCGAGATGCGCTGGAGAAACTGCGGCTGAATGACAGTGCCTTCAATTTCGAGCCCGAGCATTCGGCTGCTCTCGGTTTTGGATTTCGCTGCGGTTTCCTTGGACTGTTGCATTTGGAGATTGTGCAGGAGCGGCTGGAGCGCGAGTTCAAGATTGACCTGATCACAACGGCGCCGGGCGTACGTTACCGCGTAACGACCACATCCGATGAAGTGATTGAGGTCTACAATCCGCAGAAATTTCCGGAACCGTCTTCGATCAAGCACACGGAAGAGCCGATTATTGATGCGACGGTGATCACGCGCGAGGAGTACATCGGCGAGATCTTGAAGCTGCTGGAAGAAAAGCGCGGCGTTCAGAAGAAGTTTGAGTACATCAGCGGCGGGCGAGTGCTGTTGCTCTATGAGATGCCGCTAAACGAGATTGTTCTGGATTTCTACGACCGTTTGAAGTCGGCATCGCGCGGGTACGCCTCGCTCGACTACCATCTTTCCGGTTATCGCGTTTCGCCGATGGTGAAGCTGGATGTGCTGGTGGCGGGCGAGCCGGTGGATGCGCTTTCGATGGTGGTGCACCGGGATTTTGCGTACGATCGCGGAAAACTGCTGATTGAGCGCTTGCGCAAACTGATTCCGCGGCAGATGTTCGAAGTGGCGCTGCAGGCGGCGATTGGAACGAAGATCATTGCGAGAGAAACGATTTCGGCCATGCGCAAGAACGTGCTGGCGAAGTGCTACGGCGGCGATATCTCGCGTAAACGCAAGCTGCTGGAGAAGCAAAAAGAGGGCAAGCGGCGCATGAAACGAGTCGGACGGGTGGACATTCCACAAGAGGCCTTCCTTGCGGTGCTGAAGGTCGGAACCGATTCCGGCGAATAGCTAAAGCGGAATGTTGCCGTGCTTCTTGCGCGGCATGGTGTCTGCCTTGTTCGCCAGCATTCGTAGTGCACGGATGACCTTGGGCCGAGTCTCATGAGGCTCAATCACGTCGTCCACATAACCGCGTTCGGCGGCAACGAACGGATTGGCGAAGCGCGTTCGATACTCATCGATCTTCTCCTGACGGCTCGCTTCCGGATGATCGGAAGCGAGCAGCTCACGACGGTACAGAATGTTCACGGCGCCCTCCGGCCCCATGACGGCGATCTCCGCGGTGGGATAGGCGAAGTTTACGTCCGTTCGCAGGTGCTTGGATCCCATGACGCAATAGGCACCCCCGTAAGCCTTGCGAGTGATGACGGTGATTTTGGGAACGGTGGCTTCGGCGTAGGCGTAAAGGAGCTTTGCGCCATGGCGAATGATACCGCCGAACTCCTGGGCGGTCCCGGGGAGGAACCCGGGGACGTCTTCGAACGTGAGAATAGGGATCTGAAAGGCGTCGCAGAAGCGCACGAAGCGGGCGCCTTTCGTAGAGGAGTTGATATCGAGGCAGCCGGCGAGATAGGCGGGTTGATTAGCGACGATTCCGACCGTTTCGCCAGCCATGCGCGCGAAGCCGATGACGATGTTGCGCGCGAACTGCTCGGCAACTTCGAAGAAATAGGCGTCGTCGACGATGCGGCTGATGACGTCTTTCATGTCGTAAGGCTTATTGGATTCAGCGGGGATGAGCGTATCGAGTTCGGGGTCGGCACGATCAATAGGATCCTTGCTTGCCTGGCGCGGGACACCGTCCAGATTGTTTTGTGGAAGGAAGCGCATCAATTCGCGGACGCTGCGCAGGCAATCTTCGTCGTCGGCCGCAAGGAAATGGGCGACTCCGCTGGTGGCGTTGTGGGTGAGCGCGCCGCCAAGGTCTTCTTTGGTGACGTCTTCATGCGTGACGGTCTTGATGACGTCGGGACCGGTCACGAACATGTGGCTGGTGCGGTCCACCATAAAGACGAAGTCGGTGAGAGCCGGTGAGTAGACGGCGCCGCCGGCGCAAGGGCCCATGATGGCGGAGATTTGAGGCACGACGCCGCTGGCGAGAGTATTGCGAAGGAAGATGTCGGCGTAGCCCGCGAGGGAAACAACGCCTTCCTGGATGCGCGCGCCACCGGAATCGTTCAGGCCGATGATGGGTGCGCCGGTCTTCATCGAAAGATCCATCACTTTGACGATCTTTTGCGCGTTGGCTTCAGAGAGGGAGCCACCGAACACCGTGAAATCTTGCGCGAAGACGAAGACCTGGCGGCCGTGAATGAGGCCATGGCCGGTGACGAAACCGTCGCCATCGATGACGTTGTGCTGCATGCCGAAGTTTTGCGAACGATGACGTATGAGTTTATCCAGCTCTTCGAAGGTGCCTTCATCGAGCAAAAACTCGATTCGCTCACGAGCAGAGAGCTTGCCCTCGCCATGCTGCCGCGCATTCCGTTCGGCGCCTCCGCCTTCTTCGGCGCGTTGATGACGCTGACGCAGTTCTTCCAGCCGGTTCGGGATCATGTCAGATAGTAATATGAGCAGCGCGGATGGACTGGTTGTAGGAACGGCGGGTCATATCGATCATGGAAAAACGTCTCTGGTTCGGGCGCTGACCGGCATTGATACGGACCGGCTGGCCGAAGAGAAGAGACGCGGCATTTCCATCGATCTTGGGTTTGCACACCTTACGCTCGCAAACGGCCGGCGCATCAGCTTCGTCGATGTGCCTGGGCATGAGCGCTTTATCAAGAACATGCTCGCCGGGGCGGGAGGCATTCAGGCCGTGCTGCTGATTGTCGCCGCGGACGAGGCGGTGAAGCCGCAGACGCGAGAGCATTTCGAGATTTGCCGGCTACTGGGGATCAAGCATGGCTTGGTGGTTCTGACCAAGACGGACATCGCGGCGGCGGAGCAGATTGCGGCCGCGCGGGAAGCAGCGAAGAAGCTGTGCGCGGGATCGTTTCTTGAAGGTGCGCCCATTGTTGAAGTGAGCGCGGTCACGGGGCAAGGACTAGCCGGGCTGAAGGACGAACTGTCGGCATTAGCTGGGCGCGTTGCGGCGCGCGATCGGAGTGGTTTTGCACGGTTGCCCATTGATCGCAGCTTCGCGCTGAAGGGGTTCGGGACGGTGGTGACGGGGACTCTTTGGAACGGGACTCTGGGCGCGGGCGACACGGTTCAGCTTCAGCCGGGCAAACGAGAAGCGCGCATCCGGGGCATCCAGGTGCACGGGCAACCGGTAGACGTAGCGGTTGCGGGACAGCGGACGGCGGTGAATCTTGCAGGAAGGGATTATACCGAGATAGGGCGCGGGCTGGTTCTGACCCATCAGGATGGACTCGAGACGACGCAACTAGTGGACGTGTCCGTTGATTGGCTGAGCGGCGAAGAGCTTCCCAACAAGCGCGAGCAGTTCTCGCTGTATGCCGGTACGGCAGAGGTTCCGGTGACGCTGAAGGTGCTTTCGTCAGAAGGGTTCGGGCGATTGTGGCTTTCAAAACCTG
>CAXUCT010000014.1:0-3844 GCA_964249415.1 uncultured Bryobacteraceae bacterium
CTATAGAAGTGATGCCGTCCTTTTCGGACGGATGACCGGGCCCGCCGCTCGACGGAAGATGTCTGCCGAACGCGTCTTTTAACAGCGGATTCCATCTGCGAACTTTGTAGAGGATCACCTGTATGGAACTGCTGGATGCGGCCGAGGTGCGAGTGTTAGGCGCTCTGCTCGAAAAAGAGGCTACAACGCCTGAATACTACCCGCTCTCTTTAAACGCATTAATTAACGCGTGCAATCAAAAATCAAATCGTGAACCAGTCGTGGACTACGACGAAGCCGTTGTATCGGACTCCGTTGAGCGGTTGCGGCAGAAGCACTGCGTCGTGATCCGTACTGGCAGTGGACGCGTGATCAAATACAGCCAGCGTATCTCCGAGACACTCAATCTTGGACGTCGCGAGATGGCGGCGCTATGTACGCTGCTGCTGCGAGGGTCGCAAACCCTTGGTGAGATCAAAGATCGCAGTGAGCGGATGTTTGGGTTTGCGGATTTGAGTGAGGCCGAAACTGTGCTCGAAAAGCTGGCGGATTGGCCGGGCGGCGCACTAGTGAAAAAGCTACCACGCCAATCGGGACACAAAGAGGCTCGCTATGCGCATCTGCTTGCGGGCGAGCCGGTCATGGATGCGGTGCCCGAAACGACTATCATGCCGATGCCTTCCAGAGTTGCACAGCTTGAGAGCGAACTGCAGCAGTTACGGTCCGACTTCAATCAACTGAAGCAACGCTTCGACGCGTTAGAAGCACAGCTACGTTAACTATTCATCAGCCCTGCAGAGCGCCATCTAGTCGGCCAGCACGAAAGCCGCAATCCCTGGAAGTACTGGTAATTGGCGGATTATCGCCATATCTTGCAAGGTAGTAAACACCTCCTGCCAGCACTACCAAACCCGAAATGACCCCGCCGACTCAAAGCAGCACGCTAATTCCACATCAGGTCGACGTAACCGAGCCTCCTCCCCAGCCCTTGAACAAGCCGAACGCTAGCACTGTTTACCCGTGCTCTACTTCTGCACGGCTATAGCACTAATGCGAACGGCTGGACTTCGGTAGGAAGGCGCACTTGATTCTTGCTTCGCTTATTGCGGACAGGAAGGCAAGCCGATGGATTGTTCTGATGCGCTAATTGAGAAGTAACAAAAGGCCGAACGCTAAAAAACTGTTCGGCCTAATTGCCACTGCCGCGGGGCTGGCCGCGCGAAAGCTTTCGCTTACTCGCTTGGGGGCTTTGGCGCAAGGGAGTTGCTGGAGGAATTCGACCCAGCGACCACGCCCTGATTCACCAATACGGTCACTTCCACGCGGCGGTTCATCTTCCTGCCCTCCGCTGTAGCGTTTGGCTGCGCTTCGTGAGAAGTTCCCATGCCGGCAGGTGTCAAAATCCGGTGAATCGGAATGTTGCCCTGTTGCTCCAAATACTGAATCACAGCGTTCGCGCGCTGCTCACTTAGCAACTGGTTCCGTACGGCTTTTCCCGTAGTGTCCGCGAAGCCAGCTACTTCAATCACGAACCCCTTCTCGCCCTGCGCCTGCTGAGCAACCTTGTCCAGAGTTTGCCTATCGTCGGTGCTTAAGGTCGCGCTGTTCAATTTGAAGTAAACCGTCTCTCTGTACTTCTGTTGATAGTTGTCCAGGTTCGTAATGCGGTTGTTGGCATTGGTTACGCCTTGGTTGGCCTGATCTGCCTCCCCCTTCACCTGTCCGACCTGCTGCTGGGTTTGCTTCTCTTGATCTTCTAACTGGCCCTGGCGGCCCTCCACCGTTGTTGCCCTCCCTTCCAAGGCGCCGGCGCGGCCCTCCAGGCTTCCCGCACGAGCCTCCAGCGGCGACACGCGAGTATCAATTTGCCTGGAAGCACGCATGGAATTCGGGTCGAATATAACCTTCTCCGCTACCAGTTCGCCCCTGTCATTCCCTTTTCCTTGTGCTTCTACTTGCAGACCGGGAACAAGAGATTGCAGATCCATGGCAGTTTTACGGCCAAAGACGCCATGCTTCAATTGGATCTTAGTAGCATTTGTCAAATCGACAGTGCCAATAGAATCGTCGTTGTCGCGTACTTTGAGCATGTCACCCGCACGCGAAATGATTACACCGGAAACTTTAACTTGCTGACCCGCGGTGAAGCTTCTTGCATTCGGCTCGACCCCATAGGCCATCGTGGCCGTTAGAAAAACGGGCGCCGCGAAGCCCGCGAGAGTTCTTGCATATTGGATTGCTGTTGTTCGTTTCATAGCCTAGTTCCTAAAACGCCTCCTTCAGAATTTCTTAATATGGCGCGACCATCCCATGCTGGTACTCTTTCGTATCTGATCAGTTAGACGTCCCTCAGTTCGGCACGTAACCGTAATTTTCACTCAAAAATGGACTGTTTGCCTGACCCGGCGAGTTGAAAGTGGGCGGTACTATAACGAAGTCGGATGCCTACCGAAACTCCGCCCGCCTTCCCTACCCCGCCGGGCCGTTTTTACGGCTGGTGGATCGTCGCAACCACCTTTGTGACGTTCGGAATAGCCGTCGGGATACCGTATTACAACCTTCCTTTTTTCTACGACTACTTTCAAAAAACCTTTCACTGGGAACTGAAGCAGATCACCCTGGGATTTCCGCTGGCCGCTGTTCTAACGCTCTGGGTGGGACCGCTGCTGGTTCCGCGCTTTAGCCCGCGCAAGCTGATCATCGCGGGTACGGGATTAACCGCGGTCTCCTTATTCGGGCTCAGCGCAATGGGCGGGCGGCTCAGCATCTACTTCGTTCTGTACTTTATTTACACCGTCGGCTACATTTTCTCAGGACCAATTCCGCACCAAATTCTGGTCTCGTACTGGTTTCAGAAAAAACGCGGAAGGGCAATGGGGATGGTGTACGTCGGAGTGGGACTGTTCGGTGGTCTCGGCTCGTTCCTTGTTCGCGGTGTCACCGAGAAGTATGGATTCCAGACGGCGCTAATAGCGATAGGCGGCTTGATGTTTGTCGCTTGGCCGCTCGCGCTGTTTTTCCTGAAGGACAAACCCAGCGAGATCAACCAATACCCCGATGGCGCGTTGCTTCCCTCGGCCGAGGTGAAACAACCGCCGCACAGCTTCGGCCATTTACTTCGCAGCCCTCCTTTCTGGCTTCTGCTCCTCGGCAGTGTCTGCTCCATCGGTTCTATCGGTTCCATCAACATGCACATGAAGTTCGTGTTTCGCGACGCCGGATTCACGGACCAAAAGATTTTGAATGCAACCTGGACCACGGCATCTGTACTGATTTTATGGTCGAGCATCGCAGGGCGCCTGAGCATTGGTTACTTCGCCGACGTTTTCTCAAAGAAGCGCGTGATGATGCTGACTTACTTTGTTGTGGCCGCAACCATCCTTCTTCTGCTTCTGGTATCGCCCGCTCACCCGCTTTCGCTTTACGTGTTCGCCAGCATCTTTGGCTTCGCCATGGGCGCTGACTATATGCTGATCCCGCTTATGGCAGCGGAGCAGTTCGGAGTGAATACGCTCGCCCGCGCTATGGCCGTGCTGCTCCCGGTGAATACAATTGGGCAAACGTGGTGTCCTTATATGGTTTCCGAACTCAGAGAACACTCCGGCAACTATGTCGGACCCATGGCATTCGTTTTCGGCATCGCCATGCTGGGGGCACTTGCGATCGCCCTTCTGCCGGGTGAAGCACCGCTATTTAAGGCTGAGCCGGTGATAAATCCTGCGCACAGCACGGCCACATAGCGCGGTAAAGAGTCACGCGGATATTTCGCCAAAATCCCGAAGGCGGTATTTGCTTTGAGCAGATCATGGCTGATTGTGGCTTTACAATGGACGAAATTCGAAAACCCTACTGAACTCACGTGAAA
>CAXUCT010000014.1:3854-22722 GCA_964249415.1 uncultured Bryobacteraceae bacterium
AGCATCCGGCCTGTCGTAAAAGCCGCGATCCGCGCGATTGAACAGACGGCGGCGCTGAACATTCTCGAAGCGATTCACAGGTATGTGGATACCGGCATCGGCAACGTTAAGCCGCTCGTCGGTAAGTTTGAAAACCTATTCGACTCAGGATCGGCAATCACCGCGTCTTCTTTGATGAGAGTCTAAAGACATCAAGAGTGAAAATGAAAGAGATGACAGAAAAAGCAACTTTTGGCGCGGGCTGTTTTTGGGGCGTCGAATCAACCTTTCGGGAAATTGAGGGAGTCGCCGACGTAGCCGTTGGCTACGAAGGCGGGACCACCCTCAATCCCACGTACAAGGACGTTTGCACGGATCGCACCGGACACGCGGAGGTGGTGGAAGTAGAATACGATCCGGCGAAGGTCAGCTACGACCGGTTGCTGGATGTTTTTTGGACCGCGCATGACCCATCGCAAATGAACCGGCAAGGACCAGACATCGGGACCCAGTACCGAAGCGCCATTTTCTTTCACACGCCGGAGCAGGAACAAGTCGCACGTGCTTCAAAAGCAAAACTAGACGCGTCGGGGCAGTTCCGCCGGCCTATCGCTACCGTCATTGAACCGGCACAAACCTTCTACCGCGCCGAGGAGTATCACCAGCAATACTTGGCCAAGCGAGGCGTGAAGCATTGTCATATATAGACACTGCCCGCGACACACTCCCAATTACGCGAGTGCGAGCGCTTTCGCTTTTCGCTTGAAGTATTCGATGGTGAGCGGCAGCCCTTCGTCAAGCGATACCTTTGGCTCCCAACCAAGTACTCGCTTGGCCTTACTGATGTCGGGACGGCGAAGCTTCGGATCGTCGGAAGGCAACTCTTTGAACTCGATTGCCATCTCCTTTCCGAAAAGGTCGCGAATGCGA
The DNA here is from genome assembly GCA_964249415.1 of uncultured Bryobacteraceae bacterium. Lineage (GTDB taxonomy): Bacteria > Acidobacteriota > Terriglobia > Bryobacterales > Bryobacteraceae > Bog-105. The sequence continues at coordinate 4,764 of CAXUCT010000014.1, forward strand.
TGCGCAAACTCGAGAATCGTCATCTCGGTGGGATTTCCGAGATTCACCGGGTACCGCTCTTCCGATTCAATTAAACGCAGCAGGCCATCCACCAGATCCGAGACATAACAAAAACTGCGGGTCTGCGATCCGTTGCCGAACACTGTGAGCGGTGCGCCTCGTAATGCCTGGTCAATAAAGGCCGGCACCACGCGACCGTCATTCAGCGCCATTCGCGGCCCATAGGTATTGAAGATGCGTGCAATAGTGGTCGGCATTCCATAGACGCGGTGATAAGCCATAGTAAGTGCCTCGGCATACCGTTTGCTCTCGTCGTAGCAGGATCGCAGCCCTACCGGGTTTACATTGCCCCAATAGGTCTCCACCTGTGGATGCTCCAGCGGATCCCCGTACGACTCAGACGTAGAAGTGACCAGAAAGCCCGCGCCATGCTCACGCGCCAGCTCCAGCATGTTTCGCGTCGCTGTCGAGCCCGATTCCAAGGTCTCTAGCGGATGTTTTAAGTAATCAACTGGGCTTGCCAATGAAGCCAGGTGAAAAACACGATCAATCGGACCCACGACGTCAACCCGCTGGCAAACATCTTTCTCGAGGTAGTCGAAAGACTTATTTTGCAGCAGATGCTTGACGTTATCCCGGCTGCCCGTAATCAGATTGTCGAGCGCCACAACTTGATGGCCCTCGTTCAATAAGCGCTCACACAGGTGTGATCCAATGAAGCCAGCGGCTCCCGAAATGATGTATCGCACGTGTTTACATCCTACCCGAATAACTACTTTTACCGCATCAGACCTGAACCGGAAGGTAGTAGCGCATTAGCATGTCGGCCGTACTAGGCGTCAGGCTACTGTTGTTCACATTGCTGATCGTCTCCGGTTGGCTGTTCTTGTCGCGCTTCAGTAAGGTTCTCCACCGAATCCTTGGGGCGCGAAAGGACGCGGACTTCGATTGGGGCTCAATCAGCCGGCGCAGTTGGAAGTTCTTCTCCGAAGTACTTTGCCAATCAAAAGTCATCCGGGAGCGTCCTCTGCCCGGCCTTGCTCATGCATTCGTCTTTTGGGGATTTTGCGTCTTCGCGCTCGTCACGCTGAATCACATCGCTACAGGCTTCGGGCTTCCATTCATCCATCGCGCCACGTTGTTCGGCCGGTTCTACTTTTGGTTTGGATTTGCGTTTGCGCTCTGCTGCGCCATATCCATCGCGGCATTAGCGTTCCGCCGCTTCGTTATCCGCCCGAAATGGCTGGGGCCGCTTTCACCCGAATCGGGATTGATTGCGCTCTTGATCTTCATCTTGATGGTTACCTACATGCCCACTTGGTGGGTGCCGGAGACATCGATAGGTGGTCACGCGCTGTGGTGGATTCACACATTGACGCTGCTCGCATTCCTTCCGCTTATCCCCCACACCAAGCATCTTCACTTGGTGCTAAGCCCAGTAACAGTCTTTCTGGAGCGTGATGGTTTCAGCCACATTCCACCGCTCGCCGGAGACGAAGATTTCGGTTTGGTGAACGGGAAAGACATTACGCAGATCACTGCGCTACAAGCCTATTCCTGTGTGGAATGTGGGCGCTGCACCGAGCATTGCCCTGCCAACAACACCGGCAAAGAACTGAACCCGAAGCTGATTGCGCTCGGCCTTCGCTCTTATTTAAGTGAATACGGTAATGAGAACGAGACCGCGATCCTCGAAGCTACCATTTCGCAGAAGATGCTGTTTCAGTGCACCACCTGCGGCGCCTGCGAGTATCAATGTCCGGTTGGCATTCAACACTTGCCCATGATCGTCGGCTTACGCCGCGGCGCTGTGAACACCGGCACCTGGGAGGACGATTACGGCACCAAACTATTTTTAAACCTGGAGCGCAACGGAAATGCGATGGGGTTTTCGCCATCCGAGCGCGATAAGTTCATGGCCAAAGCAGAGTTTCCGGTCTTCGACGGCTCGCAGGAGTACTGCCTGTGGCTCGGCTGCATGGGTGCTTACGATCCGCGCGGCCGCGAGATCATCTCCTCTTTCGCGACCGTCATGAATTATCTGGGCGCCTCTTACGGCGTCCTGAAGAAAGAGCGCTGCACAGGCGATCCGGTTCGCCGCCTCGGCAATGACTTGGTGTTTGGGCAACTGGCCGAGACGAACCTCTCTGCAATGCGAGCAGCCGGCGTCAAGAAAATTGTCTCTATCTGCCCGCATTGCGTGCGCACCATACAAGAGGACTGGCGCGAGTTCATCACGGACGCCTCAACCGCGGCCTTTGAAATCGAGCATCACAGTGAGTTCCTGGCGCGGCATGCCGATAAGCTGCCCGCCGCCAAACAAGATGGCGAGCGCGTGGTGTTCCATGATCCGTGTTACTTGGGGCGCTATCGCGGCATTTACGACGAGCCACGTCAAGTAATCGCACGTTCAGCCACCGTCATAGACCCACCGCGCGCGCGCGAGCGGAGTTTCTGCTGCGGCGCCGGAGGCGGCCTCGTTTTTCTTGGTGAAGAGACCGGCCAACGCGTGAATCAGGCGCGCGCCGAAGAGTTGGTGGCAACCGGAGCGGACACGGTGGGAGCGGCGTGCCCCTTCTGCAACAGCATGTTCCGCGACGCATTAGCGGCTACGTCCGCGAATCCACCGCGGTTGTTGGATATTGCGCAGATCGTGTCGGAGCAGATTCAAAATCGTACGAACTAGGCGTCCCTACGTCTCTACTGCGGGTTCCCATTGTCATCCGTATTCCAACTCTGCGTCTGGAACGCAATGAAAATAGCGCTCCATTCTTGCTGACCCGGAAATTCAATAAAGATCGCCCCGTCCTGCCACGTACCGTTATCCTTTTCGAATGCACCAGCGGGATTGCCCTGATTCATATGGATGTTGTGAATGCCCATTTGCCCACCGCTGTCCGCGTAAGAAGAACCAAATGCGTAGACAGTCCCCTTCGCATCCGCCAAAGCCCGATTCAGCAGTTCTGCCACCGCGTCGTGCAGTGGTCCCCCGCTTGAGCCAATATGCAATTTCTGCATGAGAGAACGATCAAACAAAGGTTGGCCGTTTACTCCTCCTCGAACGAAATCGAGTTGAAGATCCGTGAAGCTGCCGCTAGCTAACGGAGTCAAGCCAGGTGGAAGAGCCTCAAGTGCTGCCTCATTCGGTGGCGTGAAGCTCTGCGCAATAAGATATAGAATCTCTGAGCCATCCTGGGACTCAACGTTAACATCAACCTCTATTTCAGAGTTGTTCCCGCCCGCATTCAGCGAGAAGCGGTAATGTGGATCTTGGCCCGACACACTTCCAGGACCCACGGGAGTACCCTTCAGGACACTATAATTCGGAATACTCACCTACTCCAGCATAGAGCCCGGTTGGTCGAAAACCGGGCTGCAACATTGTGGCGGCCTACCAATTCCCTTGTTTACCGCCCCACCACCAGACCAGACCGACCGTGGCAGTGGTTTGCTCGTTTTTCAGAACTCCCAGCGTATCGGTCAGGAAGTAAGGCCTATTCGAGAAATCTCGCCGCCACTCAACAAACGTCAAAAATCCGTCCGCAAAAGCATACTTCGTCGTTAAGGTCCCTTCCTTGATGGCCTGCGTTCTTCCAGTAAAGAGACCACCACGATCTGAGAGATACTCCCCACGTCCGGCCAAGGCGAGTTTGGGGGTCAATTGATACTGAACATAGCCGGCTCCCCCGTCAGTATGCGACGGAGAGGAATTCGGAAACAATCTCTCAATAACATAGTCACCCTCAAATGTAAGTGTGAGCTTCGGCGTTGTTTGCCACGTCAGGTACGTATCGAGGATATGAAGTCTGCCGCGCGGCGAGTTTGGGATGGGCTGGAACGGCACACCTTGTTGGGTTGGAAGCCCGGCAGGAGCGCCGCCATTCGGGAAAAAGAGAACATCGGGATGCTCTTGTCCTAAGTAATAATTAATATTCCAGCTGATCTTCTTCGTCGGCTGAATCCCCAGGCCTACAAACTGGTCTTTGAAACCATTAAAAGGCTCGGTTTGCTGCGTACCGTTGACCGCCCAATAATTGACGGCGAACACGTCATTAAATTTATAATTGGCTCGTATGCCCATGTGGTAGTACGGCAGGTAGTTAAACCAGTAGGAGCGTGAGTAGTTCACTTGATCTTTGGTGTAATTGCCTTCGATTCCAAGTGAGCTTGCAAATTTACCGAAGTCTACACTCAGGCCTTTACCCAAGGGCACAACGTACGTGCCATATGCCTGAAAGATGTTGCGGTAGATCTCCGGTCGAGGTTCATTAACGAAATTTCCTTGAAGCGTTTCCGTAGCCTGTCCGTATTGAAAATCAAGCCGAATACCGAACCGCTTGCCTTTCGTAAGATCAGGGGCATTCTCGATAACAAGTCCCGTCTGATTGATGCTAAATGCGTTGCTGCTCACGTCATAGGCACGAAGAAGGTTGGTACGGCCAATAGGATCGTTGAAATTGTAACCGTAATAGCCGTCAAAGTAGAGATTGAAGGTGGTGTCGTGCAAGAAATCTGATATGTTCGATGCCGTGGTTGACTGAGGCAGTAGGCTCTGCGACGGGCCGCTCTGCGGTTGCGGCTGTTGAACAGTTTCGGTACTGGCGGGCCTACCCGCCACGGTAGAACTGGTGGGCTGCGGCTCTGAGCGTTTTTCCAACTCCGCTACACGTGCCTGAAGTTTGTCAACTAGGGCACGGAGCTCGACAACTTGCTGGTTTATGTCACTCGGCCCTACCCCAGGCGGGACACCGGGACTTACGTTTTGGGCCATGGCTAAGCCACTAGTCAGAGGAGTAAGTAGACAGAGCGCGATGATATTACGCTTAGCCCCCTCCGTTCTACGAAAGGGTTGGCAAACTACATTATTAGTGGCTTGAAACAAGTACGAATCCTTGAAGGCGGTGGCCTGTCTACCTCGCCTGCCTGGCTAGTGATCGGCTAACCAGAAATTCCGCCGCCCGCAGCTCGTCTCTTTGTAGTCGAACACTGTCCAAGTGCTAAAAACGTGGAGCGGGAGACCGGGATCGAACCGGCGACGTCCAGCTTGGGAAGCTGGCATTCTACCGCTGAATTACTCCCGCTCAAGGTTAACTCCGGCCCGAAAATCATCCTCGGGTCGGTACCAAACCATCGTACACCCGCCGCGTAATAGGTAACACTGTAGGGAGGGAACCGAAAGTCTGGTGCCGGAGCGACGGACAGGTACGCACGCTCTTCACCTTTCGGCCGCTTCACTCCTTTCGGCCTTCCGCGCAACTCTATACATTCAGCGTGACACAAAAGAAAAATAAAGCCCTCCTTTCAGCATGGCAAGAGCGTCTCCAGGCGCTAAAGAACGTGCCGCCCGTACTCCGCATTGTTTGGGACTCCGGCCCTTATGTCGTCGTCCTGGGAATGCTGTGCCGCTTGATCGTCGCGCTCATTCCTGTCAGCACCTTCTGGGTCACGCGCCTAATCATTGACATCATCAACGCAATCGCCCGCCATAAAACAACTCTCTCTCCGCATCTTTGGTGGCTGGTCACTTTGGAATTCGCGCTTGCCATCGCGGGCAGCATCTTCGGCCGCGTAACTGACTATTATGATTCGGTCTTAGCGGACCGTTACACGCGCCACGTCAGTATCCAGGTCATGGACCACGCCTCGCAACTCGATCTTCAAGCCTATGAAGATCCCGTCTTCTACGACCGGCTGGAACGCGCACGCGTCCAAGCTACTGACCGTCTTGGAATGATTCAATCCATTGGACGATTATTCCAGCAGGCGATCACAACCATTTCGCTTTCCGTTGCTATTCTGTCGTTCTCCCCATGGCTGCTCCTTCTGCTGGTGGGCTGCATTATCCCCGCATTTCTCGGAGAGAGCCATTTTGCCTTTCTGAGCTACGCGAAGAATTTTCGACAAACGCCCGTCAAACGTGAACTCGATTATCTTCGTCAACTAGGCGGCAGCAAGGAAGCCGCCAAAGAGCTGAAGCTTTTCGGCCTTAGCCGATTCCTCACCAATCGCTTTACCAGCCTCTCTGACGAAATCCTGGACGAGAACCTGGCGCTCTCGCGCAAACGTCTGTTTGCCGTCTCGGTTCTCTCCATGCTCAGCACAGGTGGCTATTACGCAGCGTACGTGTGGGTGATTTATAAAACAGTCACCGGCGTGCTCAGTCTAGGAACGCTCGTTTTCTTAACGCAGTCCATTATGAACGCGTCCAACAACATCTCGCAGATGTTTTCCACGCTGTCGAGTATTGCGGACCAAGCTCTCTTCTTAACCGACCTGCTCGCATTCTTTGCAATGAAGCCGAGTGTTACATCCAAGCCCGGGGCGTTACCTGCGCCTCGGCCCATTCGCCGCGGTTTTGAATTCCAAAACGTTTCGTTCATTTACCCGGGAACGCAGCGAAGAGTTCTTGATCGCCTCAATTTCAGGCTCGAACCCGGCGAGCGCATCGCACTGATCGGACAAAACGGCCAAGGTAAGACCACCATCGTAAAGTTAATCACTCGCCTTTACGACCCCACTAGCGGACGGGTCTTACTTGATGGAACAGATCTCCGCGAATATGATCTCGAAGATCTCTCCCGAGAGATAGGAGTCATTTTTCAGGACTTCATGCGGTACGAAATGACAGCAAGAGAAAACATTGCGGTCGGCCGAATCGATTACAGATCGGAAGAATCGCGGATTCAAGAGGCAGCGGAAAAAAGCTTGGCTGACGGCGTAATCCAGCGTCTCGCCGGGCGCTACGATCAGATGTTGGGACGCAGATTTGAAGGCGGCGTTGACCTCTCCGGCGGTGAATGGCAAAAGCTTGCGCTGGCCCGTGCTTACTTGCGTGAAGCACAAGTGTTGATTCTTGACGAGCCTACCGCTGCTCTCGATGCCCGCGCCGAATTTGAAGTCTTTGAGCGCTTCAATGAGCTGACCGAAGGCAAGATGGCTCTGTTTATCTCGCATCGATTTTCGACGGTGAGAATGGCCGAACGCATCATTGTTCTAGAAAACGGTGCTATTGCCGAAGAAGGCAGTCACGACCGCCTCATGGCGCAAGCTGGACACTACGCCGAGATGTTTGAACTGCAAGCGTCAAGCTACAGGTAGAACGCGTCCATGGCAGACTCTTTCCCAACAACCGTTGAAGTCCCGCAGCCGGAAAACATGGAACTCAGCACTGCGGAACAGGCTGAACTAAGGGACCAAGCCGTGCGTGCGGCACGCGCCGGCAGCTGGACGCGCGAAAAAGGCAGGCCGCGTAAGCTGCGTCGTCGCTTTCGCGGGATCGCCGCCCGCTTCGCCACACTGGAGCGCGCTCTTTATCGCCTCAAATCCAGTGAACCCACAGAAGACCTTAAGATCCTGTATGAAAACATTCGGCTGGTGAAAAGCGATGCTCAGGATCTGGATGCCTCGGCGAAGCTTCTCGCAAAGCTGCCGGCCGTTCGTACCGGCAACGACCCCGCTATTCCGCGGTGCATCATTCTTGCACGTGCTCTGCTCGCCGCTACTCACAACCGGCTGAACGAACCCATCTTCGCGTGCTTCATCGAATGCGTCGAAGAGGTGGAAGCGCTTCGTCTCTCTGAACTCGGCGGAATGCTTCCAGCACTGAAGGTTGTGCTGATCGACGCGCTTATCAACGCCGGCTTCAAAGCGCTCGACGCATTTAGAACAACCGGGCATGACGCGCCTTCCTATAGCATTTCTCCAATCGTTACGTCTCTGCGTCTGATAGGAGAGATCGACTGGAAAGACAACCTCGAGCAGCTCTCCGTTGTGCATCGTCTTCTCCTGCTCGATCCCGCTGGCGTTTATCCTCATATGGATTTCGAAAGCCGTGAGTATTACAGGAAGACGCTGGAGCGGATTGCTGCACATTCTGACGTGGGCGAAATCGAGCTCGCACGGCGACTCTTAAAGAAGGCGCAAGAGGCGCGAGGGGATCGTTCCACCCCTCAAGCCTTAACCGAACGAAAGCGGCACGTTGGCTATTACCTCGTCGATCGGACTGGCTCTCGCGATCTGCTGCGCGACATCGCGTATCGTCCTCCGTTGGGCAGCAGTGTTCAACGCCTGTTCCGCCGGTTTCCTGATGAGATCTACATCATCGGGATCGAGTTTCTTACTCTCATCACGGTCGTGGGTCTGATTATCAGCTTGGTGCGTACCGAAGGTGGCCCGGGCCTCATCATCGGCGCTCTTCTTTTGCTTCTGCCGGCTACGCAAGCCGCCGTGGAGCTGATGAACTACCTGGTGACCGCAGTGCTGACCCCACTGCCCTTGCCGAAGCTTGACTTCTTACTCGGGGTCGATCCTGCAGCCGCAACGATGGTTGCCATTCCTACTCTGCTCCTGAATGAAAAGCAGATTCGACAGCTTGTGGACGACCTCGAAGTGCGTTATCTGGTAAATCGCGATCCGCACATCTTCTTCGCGCTTTTGACAGATCTCCCCGATACTGCCGAACCGGCCGCCGAACATGACGAACGCATCAGTCTCGCCATTCATTTAATTGAAGAGCTCAACCGCAAATATGCCGGCGAGCCGTACGGCGGTTTCTTTGTGTTCCATAGACATCGTGTCTATAATCCGCGCGAGGGCACCTGGATGGGGTGGGAGCGCAAACGGGGCAAACTACTCGACCTCAATCAACTGCTGCGCACCGGCTACGACCCGTTCCCGGTTAAAACGGGCGATTTGTCTCACTTGCCACGGATTCAGTACATTCTCACCCTCGACTCCGACACCCAGTTGCCCCGCGGATCTGCGCAACAGCTCATCGGCGCCATTGCCCATCCCTTGAACCGCGCCTTGATAGATCCTGAACTGAACATCGTCACGGAGGGCTACGGCATTCTCCAGCCACGCGTCGGCATAAGCGTGCATTCCGCTACTCGCTCGCGGCTGGCAAACATCTATTCTGGGCAGACCGGCTTCGATATCTACTCCCGCGCAGTCTCCGACGTTTATCAGGATCTATACGGCGAGGGTATTTTCACCGGTAAAGGAATTTACGACGTAGATGCTCTTCGACAGGTACTCGAAAACAGGTTTCCGCGAAATGCTCTTCTAAGCCACGACCTTATCGAAGGCGCTTATGCCCGTGCCGGTCTTGTCTCCGACATTGAAGTTATCGACGATTACCCGTCGCACTATAGCGCCTACAATCGCCGCCGGCATCGCTGGCTGCGCGGTGATTGGCAAATTGTCAGATGGATACTCAGCCGCGTCCCCAATGAATCACGGCGTCTCGTCCACAATCCCATCTCGCTCGTTTCAAAGTGGAAGATCGTTGACAATCTCCGCCGCAGCTTGGTCGAACCCGCCACCTTTCTTCTGCTCATCGCCGGATGGTTCTTCTTGCCAGGAGGCCCGCGCTTCTGGACCGTAGTTACTCTCGCGCTTCTCTTCCTTCCTATCTATTTCCGCCTGGTGTTTTCCGTTGCCCGTGCCGCCTGGAAGCGAAACGCATCAGATGCCCGTCAGGCTTTCATCGACTTTTTTACTGCACACGTTAATATCCTGCTGAATGTCGCTTTCCTGGCTCATCAAGCGCTCGTGTCTCTGGATGCGATCATCCGCACCCTTATCCGAAGCACTATCACGCATACACGTCTCCTAGAATGGGAAACCGCAACTGAGGCCGAGCTCGGCATCAAAAAGCAAACTCCTGTTGACCTCTATCTCAATTGGATGCCGCTCATCGGCGTCTCCATCGGAGCAGCCCTGTTCCTCCGTCCCGAAGCTTCACCTTACGCTTTGCCGTTTGTCATTGCTTGGTGCTCAGCCAAGCTGCTTTCTAATTGGCTTAACCGCTCACCACATTCCGAAGCTTTCGAGTTGAGCGACAAAGATCACCGGTTTTTACGTGAAACAGCGCTCCGCACTTGGCGCTACTTCGCTGCATTTAGCAATGAGAAGAACAATTGGCTCATTCCGGACAACTTGCAGGAGCATCCCTACCGCTTAGCCGAGCGCTTGTCTCCCACCAATCTCGGCCTGCTATTTAACTCGCGTCAGGCTGCCCACGAATTTGGCTATCTCACTCTCTCTGAGTTCACCATCCTCACAGAGCGGACGCTTGCACGCTCATTAAAGCTGCCTCGCTACTTCGGCCACTTTCTGAACTGGTACGACAACATCACCCTGGAACCACTCGAACCCTTGTTCATTTCAAGCGTCGACAGCGGCAACCTTATGGCATCTCTATGGAGCCTCAAACAGGGTTGCTTGGAACTGCTGCGTCGCCCCATCGTACGTGAAAACGCGCTCGCCGGCATCGCTGACCACCATCGCCTGGCGACATCCGCTAAGGGGGAAAGTTTGGACGCATTTCGCGCGCTGTTCGACTTACGCGGTCCTGCCGCTTGGTTACCTGAAATGATGCGCTTGTCCAACGTACTGCCGGACACGCCGTTGCAAGCCAATTTGAAAGCGCATATCTCGCCGTCTCTCGAGCTCCACGCCCGCATCCAGAGCATTCGTGAAGAGGTTCGCGACTTCCTTCCTTGGTTCTTACCCGAATATGAACCGCTTCGCAGTTTGCCACCTGCGGAGTTCCAGTTTCCCGCAATCCCGCTTACTCCTTCTAACGCCGCCCAGGTCTATGGCGACCTTGATCGAAATCTGCAAACGGCAGCGGCGAATCCTCGCATCACTGAACCCGTTCTCACCCTGGTTCGTCGCTTGCGCGGAGAGCTGCCTGAGTCCCTTAAACGAGCGAGTAGTCTCGCAGCCCGCCTTCAGGCACTCGCCAACGAAGCGGATCGTTTGGTGCGTGAAATGGATTTTAGAATGCTGGTCGACAAGCGCCGCAAACTCCTCTCCATTGGTTGGGACTTCACGTCACAACAGTTGAACAAGTCGTGTTATGACCTGCTTGCATCTGAATCCAGAACCGCCGCGTTTATCGCCATCGCAAAAGGAGAAGCGCTTCAGGAAAACTGGTTCCGCCTCGGACGCCAGCATACATTCTGTGAAGGTGAAACCGTCTTGATCTCCTGGACAGGCACGATGTTTGAGTACTTGATGCCGGTCATTTGGATGAAGTCCTACCCGAACACCCTGCTTGACCGTGCGACCCACTCCGCGGTTCGCGCCCACCAAGCCTACGCCAAGAATCGAGGCGTCCCGTGGGGTATCTCCGAGGCCGCCTTCAATAAAACTGATGAACAGGGTAATTACCAATACGCGGCCTTTGGTGTTCCCGGGCTTGCTCTCAACGTCTCTCGTGCCGGTTCGCTGGTTGTTTCGCCCTACTCCAGCTGTCTTGCACTCTTGGTCGATGCAACCGCCGCCGTTCGAAACCTCCGGCAAATGGCGCGCAAGAATTGGCTGGGCGAGTACGGCTTCTACGAATCAGCAGATTACACCGGATCAGTGAAGCGCGCCTTCTTACCGCGCAAAGGAGAACTCGTGCGGTGCTGGATGGCCCACCATCAGGGCATGAGCCTTGCCGCGGTCTGCAACGTTCTTCACGACTCCGCGTTTCAACGCTGGTTCCACGCCGAGCCTCTGGTCCAGGCAAGTGAGCTGATTCTGCAAGAGCGGCCCTTGCGCGTACGACCCATCAATGATTCACAACCCCGTCGCGTGTCATCGTTTGTGCGCAATCTTTCTAATGCCACCACCAGCAGATCAAAAAGCTCCGCCTGAGGCTCTATCCTTTGCTAGACTAATGCACTCATCCGCCGTTGTATGTCTTTCATCCGGTACCATTCGAACTCGTTCTCAGTTCTGCTGACTCCCTTCGTTCTCGCCGCCTCGCTGTCTGCGCAAGACCGAACAGCAGGTTTGCTTGAGCGGCTTTCAAACGCTTTCGGTCCTTCCGGCTTTGAAGAGCCCGTTCGCAAAATCATGGTTGACGAGATGAAGCCCTACACTTCCTCGCTACGGTTCGACGGCATGGGCTCCATTATCGCCGAGCAGGGTACCAATGGCCCGCGCATCATGGTGGACGCGCACATGGACGAACTCGGCGGTATGATCCGGCGCATTACCCCGTCCGGTTTTCTCACCATGCAAATGCTCGGCGGCTGGTTTGACCAGGCGCTGGTCGATCAACGCTGGGTGATCCTCGGCTCAAAGGGCCCGGTTTACGCAGTTACCGGCATCCGCGACATACATGTCGTGCCCGCCGATGAGCGGTCCAGGATCTTCCCTCGCGAGAGTCTCTTCCTCGACGTAGGCGCGAAGTCTGACGCCGAAGTTCGCAATATGGGTATTGAACCCGGCGACCCCATCGCCCCCGATTCTCCGTTCCGCATCATGAACGGAACTGGCAATTATCTCGGCAAAGCTTGGGATGACCGAGCCGGCTGCGCCGCTGTAATTGAGGCCATGCGACGTCTTCAGTCAAGCTCACACGCGAACCACATCTTCTATGCGATAACAACGCAAGAAGAGGTTGGACTGCGTGGCGCGCATACTGCCGCCGACGCCATCAAACCCGAGATTGGAATCTCACTTGAAGGTGGCGTCGCCGGCGACACACCTGTGGCGCATCCCGAAGAGACCCAAGCCAAGCTTGGTGCGGGACCTGGCCTCTTTCTCTTCGATACCTCTGAACTGCCTAATCGTAAACTCGTCGCGTTTGTAAAGCAGACAGCGGCCGCGCTAAGCATCCCGTTGCAGCTCGATTCCGTGAGCGGTTATGGTGATGATTCTGCTGAGATTCAAAAGAGCAACACCGGCGTCCCAACAGTCAATTTCATCATTCCAGTGCGCTACACCCACGCTCACAACGGCATCATGAATCGCCACGACTTTGATCAAGAGGTCGATCTGCTGGTCAATCTCCTCGAACATCTAGACAGCGCTGCTGTCCAGAAGATCCGGGACTTTACGCCTTAGTCAGCTCCGGCGCGCTCTTCGAAAAAGCCCGCCTGCTTATTCTTGTGGACTCGTTCAGCGCTGAAACATCTGCCATTCATGACAACGTAAACACCAGGCGCCAGAGTCTGCACAAAGGCGAGCGCGCTGCCCAAGTTGAATAATCCATCCGAGCTCCCGAATTTATAAGGAATCATCGCGCCTGTCAGCACAATCGTTTTGCCGCTGACATTCTCAGCTAGCACCTTTGCCGTTATCTCCATGGTGTCGGTGCCATGGGTGATCACAATGCGTGTTTCCGACGAGGCACGGCACTGCTCCACAATAATTTCGCGATCCGCGGCCGTCATCTCCAGGCTGTCCACCATCATCAGCGTGCGGATTTCTAAATCCAGCTTCGAACGGCCGAGCAAAAGCATCTCGGGCAGATGTGAGTCTTTGAAAAACAACCTGCCGTTCAGCTCGTCGTACTCTTTGTCAAACGTTCCGCCCGTAATGAGGATTCGAATGCATTCGTCCCGGGAGAGGTCCACGCTGCTATTTTCAGGCCTCTAGGCTGCGAAACGCCACCAGGCAACGGTCCGCCGTTTCCATCTCAGGGTAGTCGCTGCCTTCTTGCTCAATCAGGTAGTACTCAACGCCGCCTTTGCTCTCGGCAGCGGCTAGTACCTTTCTCCATGGCACTACGCCCTCTCCAAACAAAACGCGGTAACCCTTGTCCGGCGACCAGTCCTTCAAATGCACGGAGCGAATTCGGCCGGGGTTACTCTCAATCCAAGCCACGGGATCGTTGCCGGTCTCAACACATGTGCCTACGTCCAGCTGCAGCATGACACTCTTATCCGTATTCGCGGCCAGAATTTCTATCGGTTTCTGACCGTCGACGGGCTTCCACTCCAGATCGTGATTGTGATACCCGGCATGCAGCCCATGGTGCTTCATAGTGTCGTTCGCTTTATTCAGCTTCTCGGCGACGCCCTTCCACTCGTCTACTGTGCTCACCTTGCCAGGATGCGCCAACACGATGTAATGTGACCCAAGCGCCTTGTTCAACTCAATAGCTTTGGCGAGTCCATCTTCCGTGAATGTCTGCATACCGTTATGTGTTGAGTAGCAGCGAATCTTGAGATCATCTAATTGCGTTCGCACCTGCTTAGCATACTCAGGCGTCCAATCGTAGTACGGCGCGTAAAACTCCACGCACTCGTAGCCCATTTTGGCCACGCCCCGAATGGTAGCAGGCAAATCTTTCTTCAGTTCGTCCCGCACGGAATAAAGCTCAAGACCTACTGGTATGTGTTTCTCAGCGGCAGCGGCAAGCACAATCGGCGTAGCCGCCATCGCCCCCAGAAACGTGCGGCGCGATAGGTGTTCACTCTTCAACATGGCAAACGCAACATATCACAAGAGTGATGTCCAATCATCAGACTGCTCGGATGTCCATCACGGTCACATCATCGGCTTGTTCGCCGCTTGAAGTAGCCGCCGACGCAAGCGCACCCGCAAGCCCGGTCGAGTATCGGCCCGCCAGCGCACCAATCTTATCTATCGCCCATGTTTCGGATTCCTGATCCAGCTTCGCCTCAGAGAATCCGTCCGAAAACAGCACCAGGCGATCCCCTGGCCCAAGCGAACATCGCCTCTCCTCGAAACCTCGGCTCTGAAACGCGCCTAGCACTGTGGCTGTCGCGTCCAGTAGTTCGCATTCGCCCCTGGCACGCAATAGCATTGGCGAGGGATGGCCGCAATTCACATAGCGGATCTCGCGCATCGTCGCCTCATACACCCCAAAGAACAGCGTCGCGAAGTGTTCCGGGCGGGTGGATTGAAAGAACAGCCGGTTCACTCTGTCCATCAGCTTCGAAGGCGAACGTGCAAGTTCCTGTTGTCCGCGAATGGTCGCCTGCAGGTTCGCCACCAGCAGGGCCGCTCCAATCCCCTTCCCGCAGACATCGCCCAGCAGGAACGCCATACATCCTTCGTCTATCTCGAAAAAGTCGTACAGGTCACCGCCAATCTCGCCCGCCGGCAATGAGGCGCACTCACACTCCAGTCCATAGGCGGAGAAGTGCGGCCTCGGCATCAGTTGCCGCTGTACCTTGCGCGCAATCGCGAGTTCCGCATCCAACGGCTGTCGCTCCTGTTGCCCGTTTATATGCTTATCGATTACCGAAAGAAAATGCCGGTTGTCCCAGGGCTTCGGTATGAAGTCGCGCGCCCCGTGATGCATCGCCTCCACCGCCAGCTCAATTGTGCTCCAGCCAGTCATCGCAATCACCGGAACGTCGCGCCGTTGCGCGCGCAAATGGTCCAACAAGCGCAGCCCTTCGTCGCCGGAGGTGGTGTCCCACGTGTAATTCATATCGATCACGATCAGGTCGTAATCGCCCGACGCCGCTGCCGCCAGCGCCTCGTTAGGCGATTCGACAGTTTGCGTCGTATAGCCCGCGCCTTTCAACAAAAGGCGCAGCGCTTCTCTCACGTCTGCCTGATCATCCACTACCAGCACATTTCGTAGATCTTGTTTTAGCTCTGTGGCCATTGCCAACATCATCATCCGGCTCTCTTCCTTTTCTAAGGCAAGCTCATGGCCACGCGAGAAATTGCTCCCCCATCTACCCTTTCAAGCACTTAGGGCTATGGGTCGCGCCCGCGCTGTTCGGATGCGGACACCGCGCCCCCGGAACTGACGCGAATTCAACTTGCTGTTAAAGTCCCCACCTAATAGCTTGCGTTCTCCCCAGACGCGTAGCTGATCTTCACCCTCGCTTCCCGCCAATCCTCGAAAGCCGGAATTCATACGCGCGCTGTGCAGCTTATATAACGCCTCGTACGCGCGCAGGTTGCCGCGCTTGCAGCTTCTCCGCAAGCTCCACGTCAGTCGGATGGTCTGGCAAACTATCTGCAAATCGCAACGGCAACCCGACCGTCAAACTTGTTTCGGGCTTTAGACGTTAGGGATACAGCGAACATTGGTTACAAACTTAAGCCGCCACGCCAACCTGTACTGATGCGTTACGGAAGCTGCAATTCGTGCGTCAAAAACACGTGGCTACAGCGCGATACTCTCCCATTTCTTCCGGAGCACCACTATCCCCCAGGCCGTTGAATGGTCGCGTCGTGGCATCCCTAACCATCGGGATCGCGATTCTGTCGGGCCTTACCGTCTTTCTCGCACTTTGCCAGCGTGATAATTCACTCCTAGCCGCGGGCCGCTCTATATCCCTTAGTGATGAAAAAGCATTAGCTGCGCCGCGCTCTGCCGTTTCGCCAACGGGTGCTCAACCCACTCCAGACGAGGTAACGCGTGTAACAGTTCCTACTCTTTTGGATCACCAGCAGCAGCCGGGTGCCGCTCCTGCAGCTTCTTCGATCGACCCCGCAGCCCAAACTAGACCTTCGGAGGCCGTTGCAGACGAGTCCGACGCGGTGATTGCAAGGAGTCATACGGATCTAGTGGCGCTTGAAAAACTCGGGGTACGCCATTATGTCGAATTTGCACTCGCACGCTCTAGGCGGTTGCAGCGAGTCGGCCCTCTTTTCGTTGCGGTGTGGAGAATCGACCCTCGGCGGAAGGTGTATGACCTTTCCCTCATTTCCGATAGTCACCGCGTCGAACGCAAGCACGTTGGCCTTTACACCCCTATTCGAATCGCCAGCAGCGACTACGCCCGCCCTATCGAGTTTGTCGTGAATTCTCTTGACCGGGACGGCATCTCGGGCTATATCAGTGAACCCAAAAGCCCCCGATAATTGTCTGAAGCGCGGCAGTCTTGCTCCTCGGCAAAGCGGTCCAGTTGACTACTTCTTGGGCTCTTTCTCGGTTAACTTGTCCAGCCCGGATTGCATCTGTCGCACCCACCCTGCGGTCTCGGCTTCCAGCGCTTTCTCGGTTTGCTCCACCAGTAAATCGATATTTCTTTGCCGTCCTTTCTCCCACGAGGACAGCGCCGTCCACCACGCATCTACGTTCCGCAAAGTCGCCAGCGTCTGGTTGTACTGTATTAGCGAGTTCTCCACTTGGTCCGCTTGCAGC
This sequence comes from uncultured Bryobacteraceae bacterium, assembly GCA_964249415.1. Taxonomy (GTDB): domain Bacteria; phylum Acidobacteriota; class Terriglobia; order Bryobacterales; family Bryobacteraceae; genus Bog-105. The sequence continues at coordinate 21,625 of CAXUCT010000014.1, forward strand.
TTGGTCGTAAATGCAGTCACCAAGGCGGTTGCAAACGCCACCCAAATATCTAACTGAATCGCCGCTAGAAACGTCCCCGCCGCGCCTGCAAGGTAGATCAACGCTTGCATCCAGATAAGTTTGGCTGACAGCTTGCCAGTCTTACCCATGAAATACTTCACCTGATCCCGCAGCCGGGCGTCCACGTATCCCTCAGGCGAGAGAAATGAATTGCCTTCCTCTCTATCCGGCGGCTGCGCTAGCAGGCACATCTGATTCACCTCGCTTTGCTCCAGCGTGGAACTGCTGTCTTTTATTTTTGCCGCTAGCTTCAAATCGCGCGACGTTTGCAGGCACTGCTCATCGCTATATCCTCCGGCGTTAGCTCGAAAGCGGAACATCTCACTTTTCAGAGCCTCGGCCGCGCCTCGAAGTAGAATCCATTTATTCCCATCCCGAAAATGGCTGTTATAAGCCGCGATAATCGAGATGCAGATAGGCGTTAAGAGCACCAGCAGATGCAGCTTCCCCATGCTCATCCCGCGCCTGTGGAGCCAGAGTCTCCAAAAGGGAGGAAGCGCATTCCTCCCGGAGGAAAGAATCGCAAACAAAGCCGCGCAAACGGCCAACGTAATCAGCGCGATTTCCAATTTCAGAAATACGCTCTGCTTGGCGATCGCCGTTGTGTCGAGTTCATCGAATCGCCTCCAGGCCTCTTTGAGCGTGTTCAACAGCATCTCCGGCCGCTCATCAATACGTCCACGCAGAATGCGATTCAGTTCGTCCACGCTGGCGTCCAAAGCGGAAGGATAGATGCTTGCGGTTTCCAGAATCTCGCGCATTTCAGAATCAGCTGGCATCAGGGGTGCCCTACCATCCAGCTCCGCGCTCGCCTCCAGAATCCGGTCCGCTAACCCGCCGCTGCCCTTCATCACCAGCACCGGCCAACCCCGGCGCGCACACCGCACCAGCGCTTTTTTCTCCGGATCAGTACCTCCGAAAAGCACCGCCAGCGCAGGCTTTGGCGCCCCTCCATCTTTCACCAGTTCGTCAGCAATCTGAAAGGTGTACTGAGTACCATCGGCCCAAGCGGAAGGTAAGCGCAGGACCATCTCATGG
>CAXUCT010000015.1:0-18623 GCA_964249415.1 uncultured Bryobacteraceae bacterium
GTCGGCATCCTCGTGCGCTCACCCGCATTTTGGCCCTACGCTCTCTGCAGCGCCCTCGCTATTACTTCAAAGTATGTGGTTCGTTGGCGCGGCCGTCATTTGTGGAATCCATCAAACTTCGCCATCAGCGCCATGCTTCTTCTTGTCCCCGAATACGTCGCCACGCTCAGCATTCAGTGGGGTAACTCAGTCTGGCCCATGCTGATCGTTTGGGTTCTCGGCGCCGTCATAGTTTATCGGGTCCACCGATTTCACATCACGGCGACTTACGTTCTCTCCTTTATCCTCTTGTCCTTTGTTCGAACGTTCTTCACGCACCATTCTTTTCTCGCCGAAGTCGCCCCTATCACCGGGCCCATGTATCAGCTCTTTATCTTCTTCATGATTACGGATCCGAAAACCACCGTAAGAGCCCGCTGGGCTCAGTGTCTGGTCGCTGCCCTTGTCGCCGTAGCAGAAATGATTCTTCGGCTTGCCGAGAACGTTCACGCCCCTTACTACGCTCTAGCAATCGTTGGACCGGCTGCCCTCATCCTGGAGATTTACCTCAACGGAAAGCGAAGGCGCTTAGCAAACGCGTGATGCATACCTATAACTTATTATTCCGGCTTCTCCCCGCCGCCTTCATAGCACTCCTGCTACTCATCTGGCAAGTCGCCGTTACTTGGGAACCTTCTCATCTTCTCCCCGGTCCCTTAGGCGCGCTCGGCGGCATTACCGATCTGCTCCGGCATGGGCTGCTTCTAAAATACGTCGTCGCATCGCTCTTCCGCGTCACCTGGGGCTTTCTTCTGGCCGCCTTGCTGGCTATCCCTCTCGGCCTCACCATCGGCTGGTATCGGCGGGCCGAGATGGCCTTCAATCCCATCATTCAGCTCCTCCGTCCCATTTCTCCCCTGGCCTGGATTCCAATTGCGATCTTATGGTTCGGAGTAGGTGATCTAGCCGCCATCTCGCTTATCTTTGTAGCCTGTTTCTTGCCATTGCTATTAACTGCCATTAATGCCGTCCAGAACATTCCGGCCGTCTATATAAACGCCGGTCGTAACTTCGGTCTAAGTCCCCCCAACGTCGTCTTCCGCGTCCTGTATCCTGCGGTAACGCCGCAACTCATCATCGGCTTGCGCGTTACTTTGTGCGTCGCTTGGCTAGTCGTAGTCGCAGCCGAGATGATAGCCGTGAACTCGGGCCTCGGCTTTCTGATCGTGGACGCCCGTAATGCAGGCAATCGCTACGATCTCGTGGTCGCGGGCATGGTCCTAATTGGAGTCATCGGCTTACTGCTGGACATTGGCATGCGATCACTCGAACGGGCGAAGTCCCTCCGTTGGGGTTACGCCCAGGATTAGTCGTGTCGTTACTCGAAGTCCCTATTCCATCTCCGGCACTTGTTACTAAGTTACGTATTGAGAAACTCGACATGACTTTTCAGCGTGATGGCAAAACGACATCTGTCCTTGACAACATAAGCCTTGAAGTGGGCGACGGCGAGTTCGTCTGTCTGCTAGGGCCCTCTGGTTGCGGCAAATCAACGCTCTTAAGTATCATGGCCGGATTCCTTTCCCCGACAAGTGGCGAAGTAAGAATCGACGGTGAAGTCGTGCGCGGCTCCGACCCGCGCCGCATCTTTGTTTTCCAGGAACGCGGAGTCTTCCCTTGGCTCACCGTGGAAGGAAACATCGCATTCGGATTGTTCAACCTGCCGCGATCGCAGCGGGAACAGCGCATCCGGCACTACATCAAAATGGTTGGCCTTGAGGGATTCGAAAAAGCCTATCCGCAGGAACTGTCGGGTGGAATGAAGCAGCGGCTCGAAGTGGCCCGCGCTCTGGCCGTCAACCCGGACATGCTCTTCCTCGACGAACCCTTTGGCGCGCTCGATTCTATTACACGCCTCACCATGCGTCGCGAGCTACTTCAGATCTGGGAAGCCGAACGTAAAACGGTCATCTTCGTCACGCATGATATCGATGAGGCCGTACAACTTGCGGATCGGGTTGCTATCCTGACTGCTCGTCCGGCTCAAATTCAGCAAATCGTTACTATCGATATCCCGCATCCCCGCGACATCAGCTCACCACGTTACCTCCAGCTCCGCGACGGCATCTTCAAGCAGATTGGTCTCGCCCATAAAGTATGAGCTCGCTTGTTCAACCGGGACGATGGGAGAAATTCTTTTGGCCGGTTTTTGCGTCCGTACTGCTGCTGGCGCTCTGGCATTACTCCGTCATCTGGACGGCCACAAAAGTGTTCCCTTCCCCGCTCGACGTAGGAAGAGGGATCGCTGAGCTACTTCGAAAAGATCTCCTCTGGAGCTACATGGGCGATTCGCTGCGCCGCGTGGCGATCGGATTCGGCGCGGCGGCCCTTATCGGAATTCCGCTCGGCGTGACGCTTGGATGGTATTCAACAGCAAACCAAATCGTGAATCCCGTCTTACAATTGCTTCGGCCCATCAGCCCCATCGCTTGGATCCCCGTCGCCATCATCTTCTTTGGCGTGGGCGGCCATGCGGCCATCTTCCTGATCTTCCTAGGCGCTTTTTTCCCAATCGTGGTGACATGCGTCAACGGCGTGTTGAACGTGCCTTCCATGTTCAGACGTGCTGGCCGCAACTTCGGCCTTACCCCGCCTCAACTTCTTGCCAGGGTGATCTTCCCCGCAGCGCTTCCTCAGATCATCGTCGGCTTGCGGATCGCGTTTGGCATCGCTTGGCTCGTGGTTGTCGCGGCGGAGATGATCGCCGTCAACTCCGGCCTTGGCTATCTCGTCATAGATTCTCGCAATGCGGGAAAGCGCTACGACCTGGTAGTCGCGGCCATTTTGCTGATCGGCGTCATCGGCTTGGCTCTGGACCTCTGCTTCCGAAGGCTCGAGAAAATCAAATCAGTTCGCTGGGGGTTCCGCCATTCAACCTAAAAATAAAATCCTGCTGGTGGCGTTGGGATGGCTCGTCCTCATCTCGGCCCTGCACGCTTACATGAATGTGAATTGGCCGGCCGTCCTGAACGATTATCGGCCCCCGGCCAAGCGGAAGATTACGGTTGCCTACATCCCGGTGACATGTCAGCTTACTTGTCCGGTCACCGACTATATTTCCAAATTCTCCCAAAGCGGCGAAGTGTTTCTGCCCCGCATGTTTCAAGGCTTTCCCGAGATGAAGGAAGCCCTCATCTCTAATAAGGTGCAAGCCGCGTTTATCGTGGCGCCCATGGCGATTGCGCTCAAGGCGCAAGGCGTTCCCATCAAAGTGGTCTACCTCGGCCATCGCTACGGCAGCGCGGTAGTTGTGCAAAAGAACGGGCCCATTAAAACTTTCGCCGACATGCGCGGGCGCACGGTCGCCGTTCCCAGCCGTTTCTCCGACGAGCGATTGATGCTCTTTCGGGCCATGAAAATCTGGGGCATCCAGCCGGGCGAGATCAAAATAATCGAGATGGCGCCGCCCGACGTTTCAGGCGCGCTCGCCGCGCGCGCGATTGACGCCTTTTCCATGGGCGAGCCCTTTCCCTCGCAAGCAGAATTGGGCGGCTTCGGCCGGGTTCTCTTTCAAGCGCGCAAATACTGGCCTGATTACATGTCATGCATTTTGATCGTCCGTCAGGACTTGATCGATACGCGGCCGGACGTAGTACAGGTTCTGGTAGATGGCATCGCGCGCTCCGGTTTGTGGTTGGATAAGAGCAGACCTCATCGCGAGGACGCCGCCGATTTCGTGGGCCGTTTCTATTATCACCAAAGGCCCGCGCTGCTCCGCTGGGCCCTCACTCATCCGCTGGATCGTGTGATGTATAGCCCGCTTGCCCCTCGCAGAGCCGATTTCGACTTAGTGCGCGACCTGATGATCGAGACCGGCGTCCTCAACAAGAAAATCAATTTCGATGAATACACCGACACGCGATTCTCCGACCGGGCAGGCATTCAAACTGCTTGGAAATATGAGGCGGGCATAGCCGCCGCCCAATGACTAGTGGCCTGTCGCAACAACGTTACTATGAGCGCTACGGGAAGCCGAGCCGCGCGCGTGAGCAAGCGGTTCCCTCAATGGCAACTAACTCAGCGCGACAGGCCATTCGATTGTTTAAGATTCTCAATCAGATATTCGCTGGTGCGTAGCGTGAACGCAAGTATCGACAGCGTTGTTGTTTTGTCAGTACAGTTCGGAAAGACACTGGCATCACAGATGTATAAGTTGGGAATGTCGTGTGTCTGCCCAAACCGGTTTGTCACGAACTTCTTCGGGTTATCGCCCATTCGCAGAGTGCCGGTCTCATGCAAAATAGTGCCTGGCATATCCGGCTCGCCATGACCTGAATACTCCGCGCCGCTTGCCCGCAGTAACTGTTCGCAGGAATGCTTTCCGTGCTCCCACATCTTTTTTGTGTTCTCATCCCACTCGAAATGCAAGCGCGCCGCCGGAATGCCGAACGCATCTTTCACAGCCGGATCTATGTCGACGTAGTTGCTGTCACTTCGCTGTGTAGGAGCCTGTATGTAGAAGCTAACCGGAGTAGGATAGCGCCTCTTGATCTCACGCTTAAACTCGCGGCCGAAGCCCTCTATTTCGTCGTAGTAAGACGGAAACTCGTCGCAACCACCAGCCGGATAAACCGAGTAGCCACGGATAAAGCTCTCTTCGCGTGGGTCGTTAAGGTTCTGCCATCGGGGCAACCACGCCACTGTAGCTGCTGAAACGTTATCCGGAAAACTAGGTTGCCCCAGCAACTGCGGGAAATACCCTCGGCCGATGGTCCCGTACATGTGATCGCAAAGGTTACGGCCCGCCTGACCGCTCGAATTCGCAATACCGTTTGGCCAAAATCGTGACTTTGAATTGAGCAAAATTCGTGCGGACTCAATACACGATGCTGCCACCACGACAGCTTTCGCGAACACCTCTACTTCCTGCTTCGTGTTCCGGTCAATGTAAGCAACGCCGTTCGCCCGGCCCGTCTCTTTATCCACAAGTATGTTCTTCGCCAGCGCATTCGTTCGAAGTTCCAAGTTGCCGCTCTTTTCAGCCGCTGGCAGAAAGAACCAGGGTGTCGAGAAAAATGCTCCGACATCGCAGCCTTCTGTACAGTTTGCGCAATAGTGACAGGCGGGATGACCGCCGTGCGGCACGGTCAGCTGAGCGATCCGATCCGGCAAATAAGGTATGCCAACCTTGTGCGAGCCACTTTCCAGAATGCGGTCAATGCAACGAAAATTCATCGCGGGCAGGTATTCGCCATCGGGATTACTCGGTCGATTCTGTACTGTACTCGCCACCCCGATCATGCGCTCCACGCGGCTGTAATAAGGAGCAACTTCCGCATAATTGATAGGCCAATCCACGTCATAGCCGTCGCGGCTGGCCGCGCGAAAATCAATATCGGCGAAGCGCGCCGAAGACCTACCCCAAAAGTTAGTCTTGCCGCCGACCGCAAAGCAGCGACGCCACGTCCATTCGGTTCCCGGCGCTGTTGTGAAAGCAATCTCGTGTTCCCAAATGCCTTCGGTGTACTCGTTATCCATGTAGCCAACCCACTTACCACGCTTTCCCGGGTCGCCATAACCACGGAACGGCATATCATAGGGCTGCCGATGGTTGCGGAAATCTTTACTGGGATGGAGGCGGCGGCTCCCATTCAAAGCACACACCTTTGCACCCGCCTTACAAAGGCTGTGTATCGCCATTCCGCCACCGGCGCCTGTCCCGATGACGATAACGTCATAAGTCTTCTGACTCAACTTAGTACCTCGGTGGTGGCAAATGCCGGTGCTCTGGATCGCCCTTGTGCGGACACTCGGGCGACTGACTATAAAACTGCAAGCCGGGATAACTCAGCTCTTTGAGGCCGACGTGGCTTGTATAGTAGCCCATCACGGTATAGCGGCGAATGAGTTGGAAGAATGCATAGCCTTCTAAATCACTCTGTCCCAACCGGCTCTTATAAGCCACGCTCTTCAGCAAGTCCTCCTGCTGGCTCCGCGGAAGATCCGCGAAAGCCTGCCCGGCGTTCTGCTTCGCGGTGCGATCGAGCCATCTCAGGCCTGTACGCATCGGCCCCTGCAAACTTTCATCGCCATGTGCCGCCATAAAGTCGATGAACTCGCTAACGCCGGCTTCTTTAGCCCCGGGACTCTCATCAGCCGGTATGATCATTTCGGTCAAGAGTTCAATCGTGCGATATTCGTTGGCGTTGAAAAATTGCGGCAAGTAGTTGGCCGGTCGCGGCAAAGCTGGTGCACTTTCACCATGCTGATGCTCAGCAGCAAACACCCATCTACTGAAACCTGGAAATTGGCTAGCCGCGGCCGCCTTCGCGATGATTTCTAGGACCCGCCGTCTATCCGGAGATTGATTCGCCATCGCTCTCTTCAGTCGCTCTCGCCTGTGCGGTCAGCGTCACTAGTTTATCTAGAAAGAAATCGGCTTGCGGTACAGCAGCCGCTCAATACACCGCGGAAATCCGCAGCTTGCGCATTCGCAGGCGTCCTGAGCGAAACACGGCAACACAGCCACTCTTCAGGTCCTGCTCAAGCAAAGACAGAGTTGGAATCAATACACCCGCATAGTCTCAACATCGAGCAGTTCCGCAAGCCGAGGCGGCAGAGCGTTGTCAACTAGAAATCTCACGCGGAACGCGGGAGCGGCAGTTCGCCCTCCGAAGCAGCAGCAGCCGCATATCGCAAACAGTCGCGAATATCTTCAAGCTCAAGGTCCGGGTAATCGGATAAGATCGCCTGCTCGGAAAGGCCGCCAGCCAGCAGGCGTAGGACGGTCGCAACGGGAATGCGAAGCCCCCGAACGCAAGGCATTCCACCCACCTGCGCCGCATCAACCGTGACTCGCTCAAAATACTTCATCGTGCCACCCTCCTTATTCTCGCAAGTGAGATGCCGCTAGATAAGGCACTTGGGGAAGCCATCTTCTAAGTGCCGTTTGAACCGACAGCAGGCCTGGTAGACCATTTCGCGCTCGCAAATACCCTGATTGCTCCGAATAACCGGTGACTGCAATTGTAAAGGCTTAGAGCGTAAGTAAACGAGGTAGCCCGGGTGTTCGCGCTCGAACTCGTCGGCTGCCCCGGGACGTGCAAGTTTGGCCCTATCCGAATCCGAAATCCGGACGGAGGCAGTTTAATCCTGATCCTTCTCCAAAAGACATCGCTCAGAACTGCTTCCCAAAGATCATTCGCCTCAAGATCTCCGCCCCCATAAGCAGAGCGGCGTCGGTGCCCTTAAAAACAACTAAGATGAACTATAAGGATCTAATCTGCCGTATCAATTCGACGTCATAATCGAGCGTGATGAGGAGGGCTTTTACGTCGCTTCTGTGCCGCGTCTTCCCGGGTGCCACACTCAAGCGCGATCCTTGGATGAAGTCACTGACCGAATCCGCGAAGCCATCGAGCTATGCCTCGAAATGGAGGGAGCGCCCGAACAAAGTCTTGAGTTCATAGGCATTCAGCGAATCACCATAGCGCGTGAGCAGATCACCACGGATCACCGGCTCTGATCTGTTACAAGCATCTAGCAAAAGCCGGTCTTCGGGTGATCCGATTAAGAGAAGTCACGTTCCGGCGCCCACGAACGGGCGCTGAGGACAACGTCCTCGGCGCTCTGAAGGCGTTGATTGATGATGGCTTCCACCTCGGGGGGTGATTGCGAGGATCATCAGGACCTCCTCATAACGCTTCTTCTCCCGCTATCGTCCGCTTTGCCTAAAGTCAACTCTTTTACATTGACCCGGCGTTTCCAATCGCTTCTACTGCACCTGAATTCTCCCGCGCCGATCACCACTCAATCCTCTTCAGCCCCGAAACAAAATCGAAATGCCGGTCTCGCGTCAGCAGCGGCAGGACGTGCTGCCTCGTTAACGCAGCAACCCAGACGTCGTTTGCCGGTATAGGAGTTCCTTTGCGCTTCAGCTGCCCCCGGATTTCGGCATAGTGCTCGGCCGTCTCCTCGTCCACGGCGAGCACCCGAAAGGCCGGAAGCGACTCGCTTAGCCAAGCTTCATATCGCGCTCGCTCCCGCGATTGCCGGATTCCGTAACGATACTCGCCCAACACGATAACGGGCACGGCTAGCTCGGCGGCCTCACGAAAAATGGGTTCTAACGCCTGGTCTCCATCTGCCGCCGCCGAAAGCCCGTTCGTGTCCACGATCACTCACCGTCCTCCGGCTCCATCTGTCCAAACTCCTGCCTGATGATCCCATCGATCTTAACCGTTTCTTTGTGAAGGTGTCTCAGCTTCCCAAACGTCTTCATCCAAGGCTTGTCCTCACCCGTCCTAGCTCTTAGCTTGTCCGCTAGTGCCTCCGAGACCAGCGCCCGAAGAGGAATGCCGCGCTGTGCAGCCATAGACTTTGCGCGGCGAAAAAGGGCATCGGGAACTTCAATGGTTGTCTTCACCTGTTCTATGTTCCCATATTTATGGGTCCACTTGTTTAACCAGGACGCAGCCTCCGAGCGGTCCCGCCGCAGGCCTACCTCAGGGCGGAGTCACAGAAACACGAAAACCACGCTACACTCCCATTTTCTAAGACTTACATTCCCTCAGGCCTCAAACCAAACCGCCGCACCCGCACACTGAACGCGAAAACAAACGCGAATGCCGCCCGGCAAATTCCGGTTCCCGGCCTTCTCAATCTCTAGTCCCAAGGAGCCTCTATGTCTACCCAAGCCCAAATCATCGCGAACCAAGCGAATAGTCAACACTCTACTGGCCCAAAGACTGACGCTGGAAAAGCCGTCTCCTCCAAAAACAACTTCCGTCACGGCCTCACCGGTCCCTTTGTCGTTCTCGGTTGGGAGAACCAGGAAGATTTCCGAAAGCTCAAGAACGAGCTGCTCGCCGAACATCAGCCCGCCACTCTGACAGAGGAACTACTCGTCCGGGACATGGCCCAATCGCACTGGTTGCGCAGACGCGCCGTCAAGTTGCAGGACATGTGCTTCCGCCCCGACGTGCCCCTCGCCGACCAGCCTAAAGAACTCGCGCTCTACCTCCGCTACCAAACCACCCACGATCGCTCCTTCTACAAAGCCCTCAATGAGCTCCAAAAGCTAAGAGCCGAAAAGAGAAAGCAGGAGATTGGCTTCGTATCGCAGGGGCGCAAAGCAGCCGATGAAGCCCGCCGAAAACTGAACGATCAGCGCAAGGAAGCTCACGAAAAACGCCGCGAAGCTGAAGAGATTCGCCGTCAAGAGATGCACAACGCCCGTGTTTGGCTCGCCGAAGCGCAAGCCCGCCGCCACGAAACCGAAATGAAAATCGCCGAACTCAACAAAACGTCCCGCTCGAGCGAGCCAAACGACCATTTGAACGCCGCAAAGGCCGCTTAACTCCTCGTTGCAGCCTCGCACGCCCTGGCCAGCACGCAAAGTGTCCTTCAATCATGCGCGGCTCGCCTGACTTGCACGCATGTGACTTATACCTGTCGCGATCGCCAACTTGAATCTCATATCCTATGGATGAGCACTGCTATGCCTCCCAAGAAGACCCCAGCCAAATCCACTCGCGTTCGCGAGCGCGCTTCCGCAAACCAGCCCTTCAGTCAGAATTCTGTGGACAAAACTGCCCGCATCAAAGGCGCAACTGAAGTTCACAGCATCTGCCCGTACTGCGCCGTCGGCTGCAGCCAGTTGGTTTATGTCAAGGGCGGCAAGATCATCGACATTGAAGGCAACCCCGGCAGTCCCATCAACGCCGGCAAGCTCTGCCCCAAAGGCGCCAACACCTTCCAGCTCAGTACCAATCCCCATCGCGTCAAACACGTCATGTATCGCGCGCCGTTCTCCGATAAATGGGAGCAACGCCCGCTCGATTGGGCTATGGACCGCATCGCGCAGCTCACAAAAGAAGCTCGCGAAGAAGGCTTCATCGAAACTCGCGACGAGACGATCCTCAACCACATGACCAACGTCATGTCGTTGGGCGGCGCCACCATGGACAACGAAGAGAATTACCTCATCAAAAAGCTGCTCAACGGCGGTTTAGGCGTCGTACCCATAGAAAATCAGGCCCGTATTTGACATAGCGCTTCGGTGCCCGGTCTGGGCACCTCACTCGGTCGCGGCGCGGCCACCAGTTTTCAAGAAGACATGCAGAATGCGGACTGCATCCTCTTCATGGGCTCGAATATGGCCGAAGCGCATCCCGTCGGATTTCGCTTCCCCATGATGGCGCGTGAGCGTGGCGCCAAGCTCATCCATGTCGATCCGCATTTCTCGCGCACCTCCGCCATGTGCAACAAGTACGTGCCCATTCGCGCCGGTAGTGACATTGCCTTCCTCGGCGGTCTCATCAACTACATCCTTCAGAACGATCGCTGGTTCCGTGAATACGTCATGGCGTATACCAATGCCACGACGATCATCACGGACAAGTTTCAGGACACCGAAGATTTAGGCGGCCTCTTCAACGGGTACGATCCCGAGAAGCGCGCCTATGATCCGGAGAAGATCGCCTGGAATTACGCGGGCGAACCCGATCAGTCCAAAACGCACACTCCGATTGAGATCAAGTCCGAATCGTTCAGCGAACGCTTGGGCCATCTCGAGAACCCGCTGCCCCAAACCGACCCCACGCTCCAGAATCCGCGCTGCGTTCTGAACATCCTGAAGCGTCACTACCGGCGTTATACGCCGCAAATGGTCGCCTCTATCTGCGGATGTACAGCCCAAGATTTTCTCGAAGTCGCCGAAACGGTCTGCCAAAATTCCGGCCGTGAGCGCACCACCTGTATCACCTACGCCGTCGGTTGGACCCAGCATTCTACCGGCGTGCAAATCATCCGCGCCGCCGGCATTGTCCAGCTGCTTCTCGGCAACATCGGCCGTCCCGGCGGCGGCATCATGGCCATGCGCGGGCACGCCAGCATCCAAGGCTCTACCGATGTCCCCACCCTCTACGAGCTTCTGCCCGGCTATCTCGCCCAACCCTCTTCCATGCGCGATCATGGCGATTTGCAAGGCTATCTCAAACACGAAGAAGTGAAGACCGGCTACTGGGCGAACCTCCCTAAGTTTATGGTCAGCCTGCTGAAGGCCTGGTACGGCGACGCAGCCACCAAGGAAAACGATTACGGTTTCGGATGGGTGCCACGCATCGACGACAATTATTCTCAGCTCGCCCACTTCATCCGCATGGCCGAAGGCAACGTCAAAGGTCTCTTCCTCTTCGGTCAAAATCCCGCCGCCGGCGCCCCGAACGGCAAGCTCAACCGCGAAGCTCTCAAAAAGCTCAAGTGGCTCGTGGTCCGCGACTGGTTCGAAATCGAAACCGCGTCCTATTGGTACAAAGGTCCAGAGAATCCCGATCCCAGCACCATCGGCACCGAAGTCTTCTTCATGCCGGCCGCTTCAGGCCCTGAGAAGGAAGGCACCTTCACGAATACGCAGCGTCTCCTGCAGTGGCATGACAAAGCCATCGATCCGCCTGCGGACTGCCGCTCTGACGCCTGGTTCATGTATGATCTCGGCAAGCGCATGAAGGCGCTCTATGCCGGCTCCACTCGCCAGCGCGATCAGGGTCTCCTGAATCTCACTTGGAACTACGATTACGACGAGCCCCAGCGCCTCCCTGACGGTTCGCTCACCACCATCAAAGGCGAGCCCGACGTCAACAAGATCCTCAAGGAGATCAACGGCTACACCGTCGCCGACCGCCGTCAAGTTCGCGACTTCTCCGAACTCAAAAACGATGGCAGCACAGCTTGCGGATGCTGGATCTATAGCGGCGTCTATCCCGAGGAAGGCAATAACCGCGCCCGCTCCCGCAAGCTTACGCCCGGCAACTACACCAGCCCCGAATGGGGTTTCGCTTGGCCCCATAACCGCCGGATACTGTACAACCGCGCCTCCGCCGACCCGCAAGGCAAGCCCTGGTCTGAGCGCAAAAAATACATGTGGTGGGACGAACAACAGAAAAAATGGTCCGGCCCCGACGTGCCTGATTTCGAACCCGGCAAGGCCCCCAGCTACCGCGCTTCTCCCGAGGACACAGGCATGAAGGCCATCAGCGGTGACGCGCCGTTCATTATGAAACCCGATGGGCACGGTTGGCTTTTTGCACCTACAGGCGCCAAAGATGGTCCGCTGCCCACGCACTATGAGCCGCTCGAATCTCCCGTGCCGAACCTGCTCTACTCGCAGCGCGAAAATCCGTGCGTCGAACGCTTCGACGTTCCGCTGAATCCAAAGGATCCGCCGGACTCCGAATATCCCATCGTCGCCACCACCTACCGGCTGACGGAACACTATCTCAGCGGACCCATGAGCCGCTTCAATAGTTGGCTCAACGAACTGCAACCTGCCATGTTCGTGGAACTCAGCCATGAACTCGCTGAACAAAAGGGCATCGAGCACGGTGGCTGGCTCGTCGTTTGGAACGTCCGCGCCGCCATCGAAGCGCGCGCCATGGTCACCGGCCGCATGGTTCCCCTAAACGTGGACGGCAAAAAACTGCACCAAATCGGCCTGCCGTTTCATTGGGGCTTTGCGGGAGAAACCGTAGGAGCCATTGCGAATGACCTCACCTCCATTACCGCCGACCCGAACGTCAGCATGCATGAAGCTAAGGCCTTCACCGTCAACGTCCGTGCCGGTCGCCTCGAACATCGAGCCGAAATGAAGCCCGACGCACCCGGCTTGTGGCCCTCGCGCGAAGCTTCGCCCGATACTCCGAAATCCGACCAGCCGGAAGGCCAAATCATATGAACCAGCAGCTAGAAGATTTCGCTACCGATCTTGTCAACGCTTTCGATTTCCCTGAGCCCCCGCCGACCGGGAGGAAACCGGCTTCTTTACCGACACCACGCTCTGCATTGGATGCAAAGCCTGCGAAGTGGCCTGCAAGCAGTGGAACCAGCTTCCTGCTGACGGCTTCAACTGGACCGGTCACAGCTACGACAACACCGTCGCGCTCTCCGATACCACGTGGCGGCACGTCGCGTTTATAGAGCAGTTCGACCAAGTTGGACACGCGGACCGCTGGCTCATGTTGAGCGATGTTTGCAAGCACTGCCAGCTTGCTCCCTGCGTCGAGGTCTGCCCCACAGGCGCTCTCATCTATAACGAATTCGGCAACGTCTACGTCCAGCAGGACATCTGCAACGGCTGTGCCAACTGTGTTGCCGCGTGCCCGTTTGGTGTATTGAATCGCAATAAGGAAGATGGCCGCGCGCACAAGTGCACTCTTTGCTACGACCGGCAAAAAGACAACCTTGTGCCCGCTTGCGCCAAGGCCTGTCCCACTGAGTCGATTAAGTTCGGTAAAGTGAGCGAACTGCGGGAGCACGCCAGCGCTCGAGTAGAACAGTTACACGCGCGTGGAGAAACAGATGCCTACCTCTACGGCGCGGAACCCGGCGGCGAGTACAGCGCGCTCAATTCATTCTTTCTTTTGAAAGACAAGCCATCCGTCTACAACCTTCCCGAATCGCCGCGACGCCCGGCCGCGCACCTGAAGCGCAATTACTTTTTCAGCTTCGCCGCCTCCGTTGCCCTTACGGCAGCTTCTGCCCTCCTGTTTCGAAGCGATAAGAACTAATGTCTGAAGTCCGCGAAAATACCGACCCGTCTAATCCGTTCGCTAGGCTGACTGAAACGTATGACGTGCAGCAGGCGGCCACGCCCGAGCGCGTCAAAGAATCCGGCTATTACGGTCTTCCTATTCTGAAGCGGCCCTTCTGGAAATGGGAGATCGCGGCCTACTTTTTTTTCGAGGGCGTCAGTGCTGGTTCTTACATCTTATGTACAGTAGCGGACGCAGTCGGCAATGGCCGTTTCCGCGATAGCGTTCACGCCGGCCGCTATCTCTCGTTCGCAACGATGCTCCCCTGTCCACCCCTCCTCATCTCAGATCTAGGCCGTCCCGAACGCTTCCACCACATGCTGCGCATCTTCAAGCGCACCTCGCCTATGAATCACGGTACCTGGGCACTCACCGGCTACGGCATGTTTTCCGCCCTCAGCGCGGCTCTCGAAGTCCCCAAACTTGCCGGGCTACAGCGTTTCGTTCCACCCCGCCTCGTCAGCGTCCTCGGCTTGCCCCTCGCGCTCACCATGATTAGCTATCCCGGAGTGCTGTTGTCCACCACCAGCATTCCCGTCTGGGCACAAACTCACTTCCTGGGTGCATTGCTCGCTTGTAGTTCCATGAGCACCGCCGTATCGGCTCTGACACTTTGCAGTTACACGTCGAAAGACGAGGAGGTGCACAAGGCGCTCGCCAAATTTGAGGACGTTGCCTCGGCCGCTGAAGCCGTTGCTCTCAGTGCTTATCTCGGCAGCGCCCGCAAAGCAACGCGGCCGCTGTTCAAAGGCAAACAATCTAAGCTATTCTTGTGGGGCGCTATCGTCGCCGGCATCATCGCTCCGGCTATCCTGCGTAAGAGTAAGTCGAAGTTTATCGGGTCCGCGCTTGCACCATTACTTACCCTTGCAGGCGGCCTCGCGCTCAAATGGTCTATCACCTATGCTGGCCAGGAATCAGCCCTTGATGCCGGACTCGCTGTTCACAACTCGCCCGCCAAGAGCGGTGAGCCGTTCTGGGGGCTCGGCCAGCCGAATTCGCGTTAGCTGATGATTCCCTTTCGTACCGCATACAGAATCACCTCCGGAACGCTATGAATATTCAGCTTTTGCATCAAGTTTCCGCGGTGTGTGTCCACCGTATGAGGACTGAGCCCGAGAAGCCCGGCGATCTCCTTGGTTGGTTTAAGTTCCGCGATCAGTTGAAGAAGCTCCCGTTCTCGGGCGGTGAGTAGGTCGTAAGGATCTTCAAAGCCTTGTTGTCGTACTTGCCGGACATAGTCATCCGCTAAGATCTTACTTACTGTGGGACTGAAAAAAGCCTTCCCAGCAGCAACAACCCGGACCGCCTGGATTAGATCGCTCTCGGCTGAGTCCTTCAACAAATAGCCGCGCGCGCCGGCCTTTAAGGCTCGCAGGATATATGCTTCGTCCGAATGAACACTGAGAATGATAACCGCCGTCCTCGGATGCTCTACACTGATTCGTTTGGTTGCTTCGATGCCATTCAACATCGGCATCGCAATATCCATAATCACCACGTCCGGGGCGTCGCGGGTGACGGCGTCTACTGCCTCTCGACCATTGCTCGCCTCAGCCACAACTCCGAAGTCCGGTTCGCGTTCGAGCAGCAATCGCAGGCCCTTTCGCAATATCGTGTGATCATCGGCCAGCAGAATTCTTATAGAGACCATTGGGTGTAAACCTCGGCAAGTCCACATGAATGACCGTGCCATTCCCAGGTTGTGATTGAACTTGAAACCATCCATTCAAGCGTTTCACTCTCTCCTCCATTCCCAGCAAACCAACGCCTTTTTCTCTTTCGGGTATAAACCCGCGGCCATCATCCTGGATTGTAAGTCGCAACGCTTCCGAATCCTGCGTTAGCCGGATTTGGACATGCTTTGCATCTGCATGCCGGGTCACATTTCGGAGTGCCTCTTGCACTACACGATAGATGCACGTCCTTTGCTCGTCCGGAAGCTCTTCCGGCACGGACTCCGCCTGAACGTTTACACGAAGATTGCTTGTTCGAGATACTTCGCGCGCCTGCCATTCAAGCGCAGGCAGCAATCCTAAGTCGTCGAGCATCGAGGGGCGCAACAGAAGTGACATATCCCGAACTATGGCTACGGTCTTCTCGGCGAGGCGACGGGTGTCGAGAAGCTGGTTGCGAGCTTCCGGATGCTCGTCCGGCGAGATCATCGCCGCCACATTGCCTAGAGCTAAAAGCAGGGCGGAGAGCGCCTGGCCAACCTCATCATGAAGCTCCCGTGATAGAGCGCGGCGTTCTGATTCCTGCGCCTCTACCAAGCGCGCGGATAGATCGCCCAATGCTCTACGCGCGTGTGAAGCCTCGTCAAAACGGACTGCTGACAATCGCTCCAGGCGCAGAATGCGATGGATGCTGCCCGCCGCCAGCAGCAATCCGATTAGGAGCGTAACGACCAATAAAGTGACCAAGTCTCTTCGGAAAGCGGAGAAAAGGGCAGCTACCCTCTTGCTGCCCTTTTCCATTTGCTCTTGATTGAACCGGCTAATCTGGTCTGCTAACCGAACGATAACCATCCGCTTCGGCAGCAAGGAATCTTTCATGAAGGAGTATCCAAATTCCTTGCGCTGGGCGGAGTTCCACTGGAGAGCCGGAGTCAAAGAATCGAAATACGACACCACCTCATCCGTGAACCGCTGGAAGGAGGGTTTCTCTTCTCCTCCAAGAACCTGCCGATAGGCGGTAATGGTAACTTCGATTCGGTTACGTGTGGCATGCAGCTCGTTTCGATGCACGTCAGCACGGGCGGGATCGGGCTCTAGAAGAAAGTCCCGCACATAGGTGCCGGATAAGTAGATGTCAGATCGAAGCTGCTCAAGAATGCGATCTCGATTGACGTAATCCTGGCGTATACTCTCATTCCTTGTCTGAATTCGATTGAGAATGGAAAGCGCGTTGAACCCTGTGAACGCCAACAACAGCAGAAGGCCGCCGAACCCTATCAGCAGAAGGTGCTGGGTTTGACTGCCGGTACGTTGTGCCTCGTCACTCACTGAGCTTTAGTGTAGTGAGCCGAGGGCATACTGCAGAGCCGAATAAGACTCTTGATAGCCGTACTTGGCGTTTACGTTCTCTACTTGCGCCTGTGTTTGTGCCAATTGCGCCTGCGTGAGCTCCACGATGGAAGCCAGTCCCAAGTTGTATCTACCTTGGGCAAGATCAAGCGACATGTTAGCCTGCTGCACCAGCTCTTCCGTTGCGCTGATGGCTTCGAATGAAGTCTTTGCCTGCTCCCAGCCGGCGCGTACGTCGCGTGCAATGCGGTCCTGAAGGTTGCGAACGCGCTGCTCCGTAGCTTGTAGCTGGTACTCCGCGGCTTGGCGCCGCGCCGAGAATAAGTGACCATTAAACACCGGGACTTGGACATTAATGGCCGCGGCTTCGTAGCCCTCCGCAATGTCCGGATTCGCGTTCCCCGGGTTTATGTACGGCAACGCGCCACCCACCGCCTGAAGGCTGACGGTAGGCCGTTTCAGATCCCGCTCCGCAGACACAAATTTCTGATCGGCTTGCCTTTGCAGCCGCAGGCTGGCCAACTCCGGCCGGCTCTGAAAGGCTTGAGCGATCAACGGGTCAGGTGAATCAGGAGGATGGGGCGCTGGCGGCGCATCCGTCAGCTGATATGCGATCGACTGTTGCGTGCCCAGTGCTTCGCCAAGACTTGCATACGCGGTTGCCAAGCGATCCCGAGCTCGTAGTAGCATGAGCTTGGCCTCCGTGAGGTTCACTTGTGTAAAGCTCACATCCACTTGCGACTTCAACTGGTTCTTGAATAACTCGGAGATCTGATTGACTACTTCCTGGCGGGTCGCTACGGTTTGTTCGGACACCTTGATGAGTTGCTGCGCAAGGAGCACTTCGTAGTATGCCTGCTCCACGCCTAAGATGACGTCGTAGCGGCTAGCGCGGTAATCCTCCCGGCTGGCCTGCGCCTGGAGCCTGGCGTTTGCAACCAAACTTGGGGTCCGTCCGGAATCCGTAATCAGCTGAGAGAGTGTGAGACCGGATCCGAAATGATTGAACAAGCGTGGATCGTTGAGTGCGCCCGCGCCGAGACGGCTGTTCAGGTTGGCTTGTGCCCCAGTTATTTCCCCGTTCAACGCAGGATAGTAAGCCGAGCGGGCCTCCGTTGTTAGTTCGCCGGCCCGCAAATACAAGGCCTGCGACTCCAGCACTTGCGGGTGATTCTTCAGCGCCATTGCTTCAGCATCTTGCAAGCTCAGCGCTGGACCCGAGGCTTGCCCCAGCAACATGCAGGGCAATACTCCCATGATTCCGAAAACAGCAACGGCGTTTTTCGTGATGGAACATTTACGCATGTGAGTGCCCATTCTGCTCGGACCGTTCTCGATCTTTCTTGCCGTAAACAAGCAAGTAAGCTGCCGGAACGATGAATACAGTTAGGATGACCGAAGATGTCAGACCGCCGATGATGGCGCGCGCCATGGGAGCGTATTGTTCCGATCCAGTTCCAAGCTTCAAAGCCATGGGAAACATTCCAATGATAGTGGCGAGTGATGTCATTAAAATCGGTCTTAAACGCACACGACAAGCTGTTACGACAGCGTCTCTGACGGAAAGGTTTTGTTCCTCCAGCTTGTGAGCGAAATCCACAATGAGAATGCTGTTCGACCCCGCTACTCCGATCAGCATTAAAATACCCATGAGAGACATAACATTTAGCGTCGTGCCAGTTAATAGCAGAATCAGCAGAACGCCGATGAAGCCCATCGGAATAGCAAGCATAATTAGAAACGGATCGATGAAGGAGCGGAACTGGGCGACCAGGATAAGATACAAAAGCACGGCGGCGAGGATGAAGCCGAAGGCAAAGCTCTTGAACGACTCCCGCATCCCTTGCACCATTCCACGAAGGTTGATGCGAACGTTACCTGGGGTTTTCATATCGGTGATGAGTTTGTCGATCTGGCTCGAAATCTTGCCCAAGTCTTCTCCTTTGGGTGTCACGTAAACATCGGCGGACCGCTGAATCTGGTAATGGTCGACTTCGGTCGGGGTTTGGGCATGATCCAGGCTGACGAC
>CAXUCT010000015.1:18633-22620 GCA_964249415.1 uncultured Bryobacteraceae bacterium
GGAGTGCGTGGTGGGTGGTGGGTTCCTTATGGTTCGGGTATTTATGGGTAATGCCTTCAAATCGATAAAATTGTGAATGGCCGGCTTACCGTGCTCGTAGTATTGGACCGTAAGAAAATAATCGTTGCCGGTTTTATAGTCCACCCAGTAGTTAGGCGCAATCATTGCATTTGAGTTCAATGCCGTGATGACGTTGTCGACGATCTCTTTTTGTGTA
This sequence comes from uncultured Bryobacteraceae bacterium, assembly GCA_964249415.1. Lineage (GTDB taxonomy): Bacteria > Acidobacteriota > Terriglobia > Bryobacterales > Bryobacteraceae > Bog-105. Next base: position 18,851 of record CAXUCT010000015.1, read on the forward strand.
AGCCCTAGCTCTGCCGCATGAACCCGGTTAACAACCAGCCGTACGGCTGGGTAGTTCAAGTCCTGCGGGATGTAGACCTCGTCAACGTTCGCCAAACCGCGGATCTTTGTCGCTAACTGCTGAGCCAATTCGTAGTCCTGGTTGAGGTCGCGTCCGGTGATTTGTACGTCTATAGGAGCCGGCATTCCGGAGTTTAGCGTCGCATCCACCATGGAGCCACTCTGGAAGAATGTTCGTACATCGGGGTAGTTTTGATTAATCGCTTTGCGGACTCGATCCATGTACTCAAAGCTGCTGACCTTATGGCCTTCTTGTAAGGCGCTCTGTACGGTTGCCGTGTAAGGGCCGGAGTTACTGGTATAGAGCGCGGAGAAGTCAGGGACCATGCCGATATTCGAAACGACCATTTTGAAGTCATGTCCAACGGTATTCCGAATGAGAGTCTCCACCTTTGCGACATACTGTTCCGAGACTTCAATCCGTGACCCGGTCGGCGCCTTTAAATTAACTGTGAATTGCCCTGCGTCAGTCTGGGGAAAGAAGGCGACGCCCAGAAACGGGTAAATCGCCAAGCTGAGGACGAATAGTCCAATGAGCGAAATGACCGTTAGCGCGGGTCTGAGCAATGCACGCCTTACCAGGCCCTCATACCCGTCCAGAAGCCGGTTGAACCCTCTATTAAACCCTGCATTAAACCTGCCCCACCACGAAAGTCCGGCAGTAGCGGAGGATTCGCCATGTTCATGTGTAGCGTGAGAAACAACTTTAAGGAAACGCGAGCAGAAGAGAGGAATCACGGTCATTGCGACTACAAAGGAAATAAGCAGAGATATACAGAACGACAATGCCAGCGCTGTGAATAGAAACTTGCTGACCCCGTACAGGAAAGTAACGGGAAAGAAATCAACAACGCCAACCAGAGTCGCCGCGAGCACTGCAAGAGTCACCTCCGAACCGCCAAGCTCCGCGGCAACCATGGGCGGTTCCCCCATTTCGAGGTGGCGGTAAATATTTTCCAGTGAGATGACCGAGTTGTCGATGACGCGCGAAAAGGCGAGCGCCATTCCACCCAGGATCATCGTATTCACCGTGCTTCCCATCGTGTACAGAATCACGAACGTGGCGAGGGCGGAAATAGGAATTGATAGAAGAACCGCTGAGGTTGCCCGCAGGCTCCCGAGAAAAAGGAGGATCATGACAGTGGTGAGCACCAGCCCGATCAGGCCTTCATGAAGTACGGTTTGAATGGCCTCCTTCACGAACACGGATTGATCGAACAACAAGGTTGTGGACAACTGCTTTGGAATATCGTACAAATTGCTGAGCAGCTTACGGACGCCGTTCACTACCGCGATCGTATTGGTGTTCCCGCCCTGCTTCATGATCGGGATATAGGTGGAGCGTTGGCCGTCTACGCGGACGATATTGTATTGAATCGCACTCCCATCAACGGCGTTACCTACGTCTTTGATCGAGACCCAGGAGTCGCCAACGGTCTTGATTGGAACGCTATTCAGTTCCTTCATGTTGCTGACGAGGCTGTTCGAATACACGTAGTAATCGAAGGGGCCAAGCTTGACGTCGCCGGCCGGTAAGATTAAGTTGGCCTGATTGACGGCTTGCACCACATCCATCGGGCTCAGCTGCCGCGACATGAGTTTATAGGGGTCGACGTATACCATTACCTGGCGGTATTTGCCGCCGAAAGGCGGAGGAATTGTAGCTCCTTGCACCACCGCAATCTGATTTCGGATTGTGAATTGTGCCAGATCGTGAAGTTCAGTCTCACCCAGTCCCTGTCCCTTCACTGTGACAAGGCACACTGGTTGACTCGAAGCGTCGAACTTCAAAACGACCGGGGGCAATGTTCCCGGCGGTAAGCGCTTTAAATCGGCAAGCGCCAGGTTTGATAATTCAGTCACGTCGGTGTCGGCGCTGGTGCCTGGTTGGAAGAACACTCGAATCAAGCTGACCCCCAGCATGGACCGTGACTCCATATGATCGATGCCGGCGGCCAAAGTAAAGAACCGTTCCAGGGGATTGGTTATGTCAGTCTCGATATCCTGAGGCGGCATGCCCGAGTAGAACGTAGCGACGACCACCTCAGGAAGGTTGATCTCCGGGAACAAGTCGACCGGCATTCGCGCGAGGCTCACAACCCCAATCAGCGAAAGCGCCAGGCAAATGACAATGATGAAGTAAGGGTTGCGGATGGAAAACTTTGACATAGAACGCTAATTTTTAGCTTGTCTGGACTTATGCTTGATTTCGGTCCCGATCCTTGCGCCCATACACGAGCAAGTAGGCAGCAGGAACAATGAAGACGGTAAAGATGACGGAAGAGGTCAGCCCACCTATAATGGTGCGCGCCATGGGCGCGTACTGCTCGGAACCGGTTCCGAGCTTGAGGGCCATGGGAATCATTCCGATAATGGTGGCCAGCGACGTCATCAGAATGGGCCGAAGGCGTACGCGACAAGCGGTAATCACCGCGTCCCGCACTGACAACCCTTGCTCTTCGAGCCGGTGGGCGAAGTCGACGATCAAAATGCTATTCGAATCGGCGATGCCGATGAGCATGAGTATGCCCATTAGCGACATGACATTCAAAGTGGTGCCAGTTAAGAGCAGTATCAGGAACACGCCTACAAAACCCATTGGAATTGCAAGCATGATCAGGAACGGATCGATAAAGGATCGGAACTGCGCGATCAGAATAAGATAGAGAAGCACGAACGAAAGCACAAATCCGAAGCCGAAGCTGGAAAACGATTGACGCATGCCCTCGACCATTCCCCGTAAACTCACACGCATGTTGGACGGCGGCTGCAACTCTTTGATGATGTTTTCAATCTGGGTTGATATTTTGCCCAGATCTTCACCTTTAGGTGTCACATACAAGTCCGTTGAGCGTTGAATTTGATAGTGATCGATTTCCGTCGGTGTTTCTACATGCGACAGGCTGACGACGCTGTCCAGCGTGGCGGGAGCCAAAGCATTTGGCGCCTTGAGAGGTATGTTGCCTAAGTCGATCGTATTATGAATCGCTGGCCTTCCGTGCTCGTAATATTGGACGGTCAGGTAATAGTCGTTCCCGGTCTTGTAATCCACCCAATAGTTGGGGGCGATCATCGAATTCGAATTCAATGCGGTGATCACGTTGTCCACAACATCCTTCTGCGTTAGTCCAAGTTCACCGGCGTGAACACGATCCACGGCCAAGAGCAAGGCAGGATAGTTCATGTCCTGTGGGATGTAAACTTCATCCACCCCTGGTAGCTGCCGGATTCGGGCGGCGAGCTTTTGCGCAAAGCCATAATCCTGGTCAAGATCTTTACCGGTTACTTGCACATCAATGGGCGCGGGCATTCCCATGTTCAAGGTGGCATCCACCATGGACCCGGTCTGGAAAAACGTTCGAACGTCCGGATATTGCTTTGAGATGGCGCCCCGTACGCGAGCCATGTAGTCGAAGCTGCTCACTTTGTGGCCATCTGAAAGGGCCGCCTGAATAGTCGCTGTGTAAGCGCCAGAGTTACTGGTGTAGAGCGATGAGAAGTCATTCACAACGCCGATATTGGAGACGGTCATTTTGAAATCGGCGGGATGAACTGTTTGACTAATTAGGTTCTCTACTTTGGCGACGTAATCTTCAGTCAGTTCAATGCGTGATCCAGTGGGGGCCTTCAGGTTAATGGTGAACTGTCCGGCATCGGTGCGGGGGAAGAACGCCAGTCCAAGCAGGGGATAGATACCGAGGCTCAAAATGA
>CAXUCT010000016.1:0-209 GCA_964249415.1 uncultured Bryobacteraceae bacterium
ATGCGATGCCGATCAGCGCGAAAGACTTGGCGCGGTTCTCAGGCTTGGTGACGTCGCTGATGTAGGCTTGCGCGATGGTCAGGTTACCGGCGGTGGCGCCATCGATGGCCCGAGCCAGGAATAGGAGCCAAATATGTTTGGAGACAGCGAGGAGGAGAAATCCTAGGAGTGTTCCGATTTGGCTTACGAGCAGGATGGGGCGGCGACCG
>CAXUCT010000016.1:219-1697 GCA_964249415.1 uncultured Bryobacteraceae bacterium
GTCCTAGTATAGGACCGGCGATGAGCTGACACACGGCGTAGGTGGAAACGAGTTCTCCGACAACGGTGGCAGAGGCGCCCAGACGCTCAGAGTAGAAAGGGAGGAGCGGCAGGATGATGGTGAAGCCGAGTATATCGACGGCGACGATTAGAAAGATAGGTAGTAGGGGGGACGCAAATCGTCGCGCAGGGCTCGCTTGGGCGAGGGGCGACTGGAGCGGAGTCACAGTACGATCTTAGCGGGGGTGTAACTGAGCTGGGCGGTCGTGCAAAATGGAACGGCGGTGCCGGAGTGAAACCCAATTTGAACGTTTCCTGTTTTCTCAGGACCATCGCTGCAAAAAGTACCAATGGCGATAATAGTATAAGAACCTAAATATTAGAAACTGCACGGCTGGAGAGTTTGGAACTGGCCGTGCTTAGACAAGAGTCTGAATATGCGATTTCTAGCGGCTAGTGCACTTATATTGCTGCCTTTTACACTTTGGGGGCAGGAGCATAATCCTACCCAGACTGGACCGTCGAATGCTCCTGGCGATCCGAACCCTATTTTTCGAGTGGAAGTGGTCTCCCGTTCGATCCAGGCGGTAAGTTACCGCAATCGAAGTGGATGGACCAAAGTTGACTTTCAGGGAACCTCGCTTGCGCCGCAGGCAAAGGGAACAGCGGATGTAAACAGCCGCTTAGGCCACATGGAAGTGAAGGTGGACGTAAAAGACCTCCCTGCGGCCAGTACCTTCGGCCCGGAGTTTCTCACGTATGTTCTGTGGGCGATAACGCCGGACGGACATGCTTCGAACCTGGGCGAAGTGGTGGTAGATTCGGATGGCCATTTCAAGGGTGACCAAACCACCGAGCTACAGTCGTTCGGCTTGATTGTGACTGCGGAACCTTATTTTGCCGTTCGCCAGCCTAGCGACGTGGTGGTGATGGAGAACATCATTCGTGGAGACACGGTCGGCAAATACGAAGTGGTGGACGCCAAATACGAGTTACTGCAGCGCGGGCAATACACCTATCACGTGCCGGAATCGCAACTTCACCCGGTTGTGATGAACTCCAGCAAGAAGAGTCCTCTGGAGCTCTACGAGGCCATGAACGCGGTTCAGATCGCGCGGTATGCGCGCGCGGACCAATATTCGGGCGACACTTTCCAGGACGCTTCCTCGCTGCTGACGCAAGCCGAGAATTACGAGTCGCGGAAAGAGTGGAAGCCGGCCATCATGACGGCGAAAGAAGCAGTGCAAAAGGCGGAAGATGCCCGTACCATCTCGTTGCGGAAACAGCAACAGTTAGCGCTAGACGCGGAACGGCAGGACTCGGCCGCGCGTCAGGCGGCGGCGCAACAGGCAGCGCAGCAGGCAGAACAGCAAGCGGCTGAGTCGGCTCGTCAAAAGCAGCAAGCTGAAGAGCAGGCGCGGCTCTCGGCACAAGCTAAACAAGAAGCGGATGCTGCCCGAGCGGAAGCGGCGGCCCAGG
>CAXUCT010000016.1:1707-22336 GCA_964249415.1 uncultured Bryobacteraceae bacterium
AAAGGCTCAGCAAGCGGCAGCAGAAGCTGACCAGCTACGGCAGCAAGCCGTTGGCGAAAGGAACCAGCTGCGAGAACAGTTGCTTCAGCAGTTCAATGCAGTGCTGCCGACGCGTGAAACGGCCCGAGGCTTAGTGGTAAATATGCAGGATGTTCTGTTTGACACGGGCAAGTACACGCTTAAGGAACCAGCTAAACTGGCGCTGGCGCGTATCGGCGGTATCGTCTCGTCTCATCCTGGATTGAACCTTCAGGTGGAAGGTTATACCGACGCCACAGGGAGCGATGAACTGAACCAGCGACTTTCGGAGCAGCGCGCCGATACTGTTCGTGACTTCCTCCTAACGCAGGGCGTTAACTCACAAACTATGACTGCCCTAGGCTATGGAAAGGGCTATCCTGTGGCGTCGAACGACACGTCCACTGGACGTCAGTTGAATCGTCGGGTTGAACTAGTTGTGTCTGGTGAGGTAATCGGAGTTAAAATTGGTGTTCCGCCCAGTGCGGGGCAGGGGCCTGGGATGGGTCAAGCACCGGTGGGCCAAGCGCCAACAAGTCCACAGCCGGCGACCGCGCCGCCGCAGTAACACAATTCAGCTACAAAGCAAGTTGATCTATTAAGCGCCGCCTGAGAGTACAGGCGGCGCTGCTTCTTCAAACAGCGGCGACTTACGAACCTCTGGTCCGGTCCGGCTACGAATGGCACAAAGCTATTACGTAAAACGACGAGGTATTGGAATAGGCGACGGGAAGTCCAACTACCGAATTACTTCGTCTGGCGATGAGTAGACTCACGTTTCCAGGCGACGTAAGAAGGAGTTCTACGTATGAAGAAAGCGCTTTATTCAATAATTTTCACGGCCGTCTCGCTCCCGCTAGTGGCCGGAGGTTTACCTGGCATGCAGGCTGGGTCCGGCGGCGCAGGTAGTGCCGGCGGCGGTGCCGGGCAGTCAGGCGGCGGTGCCGGGCAGTCAGGAGGTGGTGCCGGACAGTCAGGAGGTGGTGCCGGACAGTCAGGTGGCGGTGCAGGACAATCTGGCGGTGCCGGGTACGGCGGCGGTCAAGCAGGCCAGAGTGGTTCACAGGGCAGCATGGGTTCGGGACAATCCGGCGACTCGCAAAATGGCGGTTCGTCCACTTCGGGTAGTTCCAGTCACAAAGGCAGGCATGGTAGGCACGGCGGCAGCAGCAGCACAGGTAGTGGCAGCGGCGGCAGCGGTACCGGGGGAGATATGGGCGGTAGCTCCACATCTTCGTCAGGTGGCGGATCGAGCAGCGGTACGTCGACTCAGTAGTTCTGGAAGGGGGCTTCGACCAAGCCCCTTTTCCCCATAAGCGGGCTTTACTGGCGCCGTACTAAAACAATCGTAAAATCATCAGCAAATGAGGCGCTACCCGACCAGTTACGTACGTGGTTCGCCAGGCATTCGACCACTTGCGCACAAGGTTCACTTCGGTGAGCAGTCAAAAATCGGGAAAGTCCCGCCTCGCCGAATTCTTCTCCGGACGCGGCTGACGCTTCGGTGACCCCATCGCTAAAAAGGGCGAGAGTGTCGCCAGGAAGCAACGTAACTTTCTGAAGTTCGTACTCGACCGCGGGGAAAATTCCCATGACTATCCCGCTACCTATGAGTGGTTCCACGCCGCCATCAGCGCGCATCAGTAGCGGGTAATTGTGTCCCGCGTTGCTGTATTCGAGTTGGCCTGTGTTTACGTCCAGCACGCCGTAGAAAAACGTAATGAACTTACCCAAAGGGCATCGTTCTGCCAGATTGCGGTTTAGCGTGGTGACAGCGGAAGCCGGGTCCGCTGCTGTTTCGACCAGCATTTGAACGCGGGCCTGCAGGCTTGACATTAACAGAGCTGCCGGCATGCCCTTGCCCGACACGTCGCCAACTGCCAGGGCGAGACGCCCGTCTTTGTACGGCAGAAAATCGTAATAGTCTCCTCCTACGGTACGGCACGGCAAGTTATAGCCAGCCAGATCATAACCCTTCACTGCCGGCGCCTGCGGGGGCAGAAGACTCTGCTGGATCTCGCTTGCCTGCGCTAGCTCCGACTCCATTAGCTTTTCCGATTGCTCGACAAGGGCCAAGCGGGCATGCTCGATGCGGATGGCTGCGACGTTTGCCATCACGGTCAATAAATCGAGATCTTCTTGCAAAAATGGACGAATGACGGCGCCATTGTCGAGGTAGATCAGGCCTATCACGCGGTCTCCGGTCTGAAGAGGCACGGCCATCATGCTGCGAACATGATGGAGAACAATGCTCTTCTGATCGCGAAGCGCATCATCGAGCTGGGCATCGCTAATCACTAGGGAACAGCGCTCGCGAATGACGCGATCCCGCACAGCGGTGCTGATAGAGAACCCTTCTCCACGGCTGGCACGGAGCACGAGCTTCTCGCCTTCCAGCGTGAGTATGACACCGCGTTTTGCTTCCACAGCCGCGAGGGCGAGATTAAGAATGGACGGAAAGAGTTCTTCGAGAGGCTGATGTCCGGCGAGTTCTTGTCCGGCCCGGATCAGAGCCCGGACCACGCGCGTCGTGCTCAGGGGTGCGTTATCACGTCCACGGCTCCCTTCAACTGCTTTATCAAGAACTTTGTCCAAGCTGGTGACGATGGTGTGCTCGCGAGTGCTTTTCTCTTCCTGTTGGGGAATGAAAGAAACCACCTCCGGCTTGATCAGAGTAGCGGGTTCATATGCCTCGATGGTGAGGTGCCCGGCATAGATACGATCGCCCGATTTCAGCCGGTGCGCTTCTCTGAGATTATCTGAATTAACCACCGTGCCATTGCGGCTGGAACAGTCTTTCACGAACCACGCGTTCTGGCGGCGCACAAAGGCGAGGTGATAGCGCGAGAGCCATGGATCTTCCGGGTACGCGAGATCGTTATCACCGGAACGGCCAAGCGACAAGGAGTCTCTCCGCAACTCGACGGTGGAGGACAAACCGTCGGGTCCAGAGATCAGCAGTTCCATTTGGTGACTACCAAAGTATCACTGAAAACGTACTAAGAAAGGATTTCTTGGACTTAGGAATCACTGGAATTTTTAATAAGCTCGCGATTGACTAAAGGCGCTTCTGCTGCCTTTCCAGTAATCAAGCGAGCTCCGCGATTAAAGGTCAGGTAGAGAAATCCCCATTCTACGAGGACGAGCATGCGGCTTTGGAACTCGACGATATAAAGAAGATGGATGAAGAGCCAAACGAGCCACGCGATGAAGCCGGACAGGTGTACGCCGAAAATATTGGCTACCGCCGAGGCACGGCCGATGACGGCGAGGTCGCCTTTATTGAAGTATTTGAAGGGCTTGATGTCGCGCTCGCCTCTGAGCCGTTGGATGATCGTTTTGGCGGCGTATGCGCCACTCTGCATAGCAAGCTGTGCGACCCCGGGAAGCGGTTTGCCGTCCGGTTGTGTTACTAACGCCAGATCGCCGACCACAAAGATGCCGGGATAGTTTGGGATGGTGAGATCGGGTTGTAATTTCAAACGGCCTGAGCGGTCGGTCTCAGCTTTCGTCCGCTCAGCTAATTTCCTGCCGAAATCGGAGACGGCCACGCCGGCCGCCCAGATGACGGTGTGTGAGGGGATGTGTTGGGGGCCAGATGCGGTTTCGATGGTCACCCCGTTTCCGTCAACGCAGGTGACCTTAACACCGGTTCTAACGCGCGCGCCTAACTTAAGAAGCGATTGTTCGGCTTTCTTAGCGAGATCCGCAGGGTAGGTGCTCAGCAATCTGGACCCGGCATCGAGGACCAGGATCCTTGCGTCTGCGGGTTGGATAGACCGGAAGTCATTCTTAAGGGTATGGAGGGCGATTTCGCCGAGCGCGCCCGCGAGCTCGACGCCGGTAGGTCCGGCGCCAACAATCACGAATGTGAGCCAAGCACGGCGCTCTTCTTGCGTGGTGGAGCGTTCCGCCTCTTCAAATGCCACAAGGATTTTGTGCCGAATGATAGTGGCCTGCTCGATGCTCTTCAGCGCAGGCGCCCACTCGCGCCATTGGTCGTGGCCAAAATATGTCGTTTGCGATCCCGTTGCGACAATTAGCGAATCGTAAGGAAGTATGCCGCCGTCTTTGAGCATGACTTCTTTGGCAGAGGGGTCGATATCCGCCGCTTCGCCCAGCAGAACGGTGGTATTGCGTTGCTTACTCAAAACGGCGCGTAACGGCGCGGCAATTTCGCCGGGCGAAAGCGACCCCGTCGCGACCTGGTACAAAAGCGGCTGAAACAGGTGGAAGTTACGGCGGTCCACCAGCGTGATTTCGACAGGTGCGCGTTTCAACGCCTGCGCGGCATATAGACCGCCGAAGCCGCCGCCGAGAATCAGTACACGATGTTTTTCTGCCATTCCCGCTGCCTATACCGAAAGGTGGCTTATACCATTTAGATGCCGCTTACGCATAGAAGTTGACGGTCGGCAGAAATTCAGGTTTGCGGCGAGCTTTACGGGCTTGTTCGAAGGCGTAGGCGAATTTGATAAGTGCAGGTTCGCTCCAAGCAGCGCCGAAGAATGAAATTCCAAGCGGCAAGCCGAACGTGAAGCCCGCCGGAACGGTGATGTGCGGATAGCCGGCGACTGCTGGAGGCGAAGCGCAGCCGCTATCCACGTGGTCACCATCGATCCAATCGGTGACCCAGGCGGGGCCGGCTGTAGGGCCGACAATGGCATCCACTTTGAACTTGCTCAGGACGGCGTCGATTCCCTCTTTGCGTGAGAGCCGGCGGTTTGTTGCGAGAGCGTCTTTGTAAGCCTTGTCGGTGAGCGCGCCTTTTTGCTGGGCCTGCTCCATAATTTCCTGCTCGAAGAACGGCATCTCTTCGGTGCGGTGCGCGCGGTTGAAAGCAATGCATTGTTCCAGCGATTGGACGGCAGTGCCGCGGGCGGCCAGATATGCGTTTAGATCGGTCTTGAATTCGTAGAGCAGTACCTGCAGCTCGGTGTCACGCCAAGCTTCGTAAGAAGGCAGATCGGCAGGGTCGACAATTTGCGCGCCAGCGTCACGCATCAGCGAAATGCATTCCTCCATGACGGCGGTGACGGCCGGCCCGATATTGAAATACTGCCGAGCGATTCCGATGCGCGCTCCGCGGAGTCCATTCGCGTCGAGAAATTGGGTGTAGTCCGCGTATGACTTGCCTGCGCTTGCCTGAGTGGCGGGGTCGCGCGGATCGAGACCGACCATGGCACCCAAGAGCACGGCGGCGTCCCTGACGGTGCGCGCCATGGGACCCGCGGTGTCTTGGCTATGTGCGATGGGGATGATGCCAGCGCGGCTGATGAGGCCCAGGGTCGGTTTGATACCGACTATGCCGCACATAGCGGATGGGCAGACGACAGAGCCGTCTGTTTCGGTGCCGACGGCGAGGGCACAGAGATTCGCTGAAGTCGCGGCTCCGGAGCCGGAACTGGAGCCACATGGATTGCGGTCGAGCGCAAACGGATTTTTAGTTTGCCCGCCACGGCCGCTCCAACCACTGGTGGAGTGCGTGGAACGAAAGTTGGCCCATTCGCTGAGATTGGTTTTGCCGAGGATCACGGCGCCGGCTGCACGAAGACGCTCGGCAACTCCGGAATCCCGGGTGGCAGGTTGACCAGCGAGCGCGAGTGAACCGGCGGTGGTTTGCATCTTATCCGCAGTGTCGATGTTGTCTTTGAGCAGAACAGGAATTCCGTGGAGCGGGCCGCGCGTGCCTTTGGCTTTGCGCTCGGCATCGAGGGATCTCGCGATGGCGAGGGCGTCAGGATTCACTTCGATCACGGAATGGAGCGCCGGGCCGCGGCGATCAAGGGCTTCGATGCGTTCAAGGTAGAGTTCCGCTATTCGCTTGGAAGTGAGTGAGCCTTGGCTCATGCGGCTTTCGAGATCGGAAAGCGTTGCCTCTTCTAACTCAAAGCCGGAGGAGCCAAGGCCTGGAGCTCCGTGCGGATCCGATCGTCTTTGCGACGGTTCAGGTTTGGGCTCTTGAGCGTGGTTTTCCTTGGCGCCGGCAAAGAGCGCCGCGGCAGCAGCGGTGGAGAGGAAGTTGCGTCGATGCATTCGAAGGTCGTTTTCAATTTACAATGGACCTATGGCGGTCACTACAGTAGTGCCACTCACGCTGGAGGAGTTTTCGCAGTTGCCTGGCAACGGAGAGCGGCACGAGATGAGCGCGGGAGAACTCATAACGACGGCGCCGCCAAAGTCTTTGCACAGCCTAATTTGTCTGGCTGTTCTTGAAGTGTTGCAAGCCTACTTGAGACAACAGGGGTTTGGACGAGCAATCCCGGAAGCTGGTTACGTCCTCTCCCGTAATCCGCTGACTATCCGTCAACCGGACGTTTCCGTGCTGAGCAAAGAACGCATTTATTCTACTGGGACGGACGAGTACTTTGAAGGTGCTCCGGAGTTAGCTATTGAGGTTGTGTCGCCGTGGGATTCGGCGGAGGATTTAGAGATCAAAGTTAATCAGCATTTAGCCGCCGGGTCCAAACAGGTTTGGGTTCTTTATCCAAAGAGCAAATGCGTGCTCGTGTCCTACCCTGGTGGAACAGGCACCATGCTTCGGGAGACGCAAACGCTAACAGGTGGAGATTTGCTGCCACAATTTTCTGTGAAAGTCGGGGATCTGTTCCTGACGACAGTTATGTCAAATTATGAGGTGGGGACAATGCCGGTAATAGTCCCGGCGCCACTCACTATCGATGAGTTTTCGCGCTTGCCTCGGGATGGAGAGCGCCATGAGATGAGCGCGGGAGAGCTCATTACGATGGCGCCGCCAAAGTCTTTGCACAGCCGAATTGCAACAAACCTTTTCAAGTTGCTCGTCGCAGCGCTTGATAAGTCTCGGACGAGCGAAGCTTTCATTGAAGCTGGTTATGTTCTTGGGCGGAACCCGCTGACTATCCGGCAACCGGGTGTTTCCGTGTTGAGCAAAGAACGCGTTCAGGCGACGGCCGCGGACGACTATTTTGAAAGCGCTCCGGAGTTAGCAGTGGAAGTTGTATCTCCTTCGGATTCATCGGGAGATCTGCAGATCAAGATAGATCAATATCTTCTGGCAGGGTCCAAGCAGGTTTGGGTTTTCTACCCCCAGAACAAACGCGTGCAAGTATTCTACCCAGATAAAACGGCTGCCATGCTGGATGAGACCCAGACGCTGTCGGGCGGAGATGTGTTGCCTGGATTTTCGGTGCAAGTAAGTGATCTGTTCCTTTAGTGAATGGCAGGCTATTGCGGAAGCCAGAAGGGCTCAGCAGCCGGCATGAATTCTATGGGCATGCCGCTGATGAAGGTGCGCAGCCACGTGGTGCACTCTTGCATGCCAGCCTGCTCGGACGGGATGTGGCCAAGAATCACCAATGCTTTGCGTCTATGCTGGCTCACGGCATCGGCAACGTATTCCACCGTTTCCCACTCGCGGGTCTCGCCGATCACAAGAGCTTCGACATCGTCGCGTTCAAGCGCTTGCATCTGCCTGTCTGAACCGGCAGCGCCAGGAATAAACGCGACGCGCGTGAGATGCATTTGAGGATCGCCCACTACGCGCACCACATGGATGTTGAGCTTCTGTTTGACTGTTTCCGCAAGGCCGTTCAGTGTCGTTTCGGGCAGCACAAAGAGTTCGGGACGTTCAGCGCTTTGGAAGCGATCCCACCCGAGCGCGTGAGTCATGCCAAGCAGAATGCCGTCGGGTTTGCGCCGATGCCAGTAATCGTGAAATCGCCAGACGACCAAGTGGTGTTTCTCGATAAAATCCTGCTTTGCGCGAAGCACTGCATCGTTCTGCTTATTGAGCTCTGCAGTGTCGTCCTGATGGTTGTAGAACGTTGGTTCGTGCGTGATGATGAGGTTCTTGCCCTCCTCCGCTGCGCGCTCTAGAACATCGAACGTGGCCATCATAGTGACCGCAATGCCGGTCACCGGCGTGTCCGGATTACCCGCCTTGAAAGTGTCCACCGTCGGTGTCGTCCAAGGCACCCCGACATTTTTCTGAATGCGATCGATAATCTCGCGAGCGGTAGGCGGGTTCGCCTGGGCGAAAACCGGAACGGCAAGAACTGCCGCAACCGTAAGGCGTGTGAGAGCAAGAAGGCAGCGATTCACAATTTCACTCCGCAGGCCGGGCTGGCGTCAAAGGACGGATCAGCCGTAACGCTGGGCGCGTGAGGTAATCGCGCATATACTGCTGGTGCGCGGCGTCATCAGGGAAATGCTCCGCTTGCTTATATGGATAAGCGCTCATGGCGTGAAACGGCAGCGGACTGACGCTTTGGCTGAAGGCGGTGTTCGCGTCCGCATCTTTGGCCCATCCGTCAACCAACAAAAGATAATCGCGTGACCAACCATTCGGCAGAGCCGGCAGTTGCGTAGCGGGGTACTCCAACTTCAACTCGTCTCCAGAACCCATCACAACCAGTTGGTCGTCGACAGCTGTAATGAGTGGCCGCACGTCGCCATAGCGCGTATAAAATCCGGCTGTCGGATTCCAATTCGAGATCGGCCGGACTTGATCATAGAGGAACTGTTCGGGCTGCTGGCGCTTCGGATCGATCACAGCTCTGGAGAATCCGCGGAAGTGTACGTCTGCCATTGCGGCGTCGATCGGAGTCAACCGAACTTCGGGCGGCCGCGCGTCATCGAGCAGAACGATTTTGTCCCAGTAGACGCATAGGTTCGTGACAATGCGCACTTGGCGTGAACTCGACAGGAACTTATTCGTAAGATCGACCACCATGGTCTTGGGCTTGCCGGACGGGATGCCCATATCTTCTACTACCGTTTTCCAATTACCGGACGCGTCCTTCACTTGCAGGTACGGGAAAACCAAACCGCCTTTGCCGTCCTGCGAAGCGGCTAAGAACGTGCTTCCATCCGCCCAATCAACCCAGCCGTTCAGAACGAGCGCGGCCCGGTTGTCCGTCGCCGCCTTCCCAAAATCAAGGTCGAGCGTGTGGAGTTGCGCCACGCCTACGCTGTTGTGAGGAAAGCCATCCGGGTAAGTTTGATCAACGTGCTTAAGACGAGCAGTCACATCTTCGCCGCGGTCATCAATAGCGCTCCTAGGATGAATCTCTGAACGCGCTCCAAATAGCCGGAACTCGGGATAGGGCGGCGATTTGAATTTATCGTTCGTATAGATGCTGACTTCGGAAGGATGATCGACGGCGATCAGTTGCACTTTGTCCAGGTACGAAACTTCGTGCAACTCCTCGGTGACGTGAATCTGATACTTACCGTTCTCTATCTTCAGGGCGGAGCCGGGAATCTGGATGTACTCGTCGTGATCTACGGGGAAGTAGTTGCCGTCGCCCGAACTGGCGCCGAGTGGCGCAACGCCGAGGACATCGGTAATGAACTGGAACTGCTTTCCATTCCATGCGAAGATCATCGGGCACGATCCCGACAGGCGTTGCGCCTCGTCTATGGACAGCGCTTGCCCGGCCTTCTTTTGAGTCTCGTTTTGTATCAGACCGTTGGGCCATGTTATGCGGACGGTGTCGGCATCGGCATGGCCGTCTAGAGCGAAAGCGAGCGGCGCCCCGTTGTAAACGCGCTTGCCATAGAACGCGCCGGATTTCATTTCCACGGTGGCATCAACCGCTTCTTTGATGTTCTTGATGCCATTGATGCGAACAGTGAGCCAGTGCTGATCAGCCGAGGCGTTTGTGTAGAGATGGAGCGAACCGTCCGGCAGAATAAGGGCATAATCTTCGCGATTATCGCCGTTAAAATCGGCGCGGATGGGCGAAGGCGCGGTTCTCACTCGAGCAGCCAGCGCCAGCTTGCCGGAGTCATTCCGCACGGCAAAAACTTCCGGGCTGTAACTCACGATGTCGAGCAAACCATCATGATCGAAATCCTGAACGTCCAGTGATCTAGCGCCAGCCGAGATCGCGGGCACGTCGCTTGCCTCAAAGACACCGTTCAGTTTGTCCGTGTAGAGCACGCCGGGGTGATCCGCATACGAAACGATCACGTCACGTGCAGCCGTATCTCCGCGCAGAGCGAAAGTAACCGCATCCAGAGCTTTTCCTTTGGCAAACGGAAATGACGCAGTATGGTCCTCGAACTTGCCGTTGCCGTTATTCCGCATCAGCACCGGGTTCGGACCGAACAGCAGCAAATCCAGATCGTAGTCATGATCAAAGTCCAGCCAGAGAGCCGTGGTCGCGCCGGCTGTGTTCGGCAGTTCAGCGTATTTGGCAAACGTGCCTTTGTTGTTATGAAAAATGGTCGCGCCGTTCCCAGTAAGGACACAGAGATCCGCCAAGCCGTCATTATCGAAATCACCGGCCGCCACGTTTCGCACATCGCGGAGATTCTCAAGACCGGAGTTTGCGACCGCTAGGGCGCCGCGTTTGAGAAGCACCACTCGATCCTCCGACCAAACCAATAGATCTGCGTGCCCGGTGCCTTCGGAATCCATCACCAGCATTCCAGTATGCGAGCCATCCAAACCGGTGCTGACGGTGTGATCGTCGTAGCGCGTGGGCTCATTCGCGGCGGAAGGCCGTGGATCAGGCGGATCATACAGTTCCGCATAAAAGCTCCACTCCATGCTCTCGGGAACAGCCGCGCCCGCGTTGCGCGTTTTCGCCTCTTCAAATAACTGCCGCTCACGCATCGCCGCCTGTTTATCTCCGGCGTGCTGATAAATCGTGAAAAGCTGGAAATGCGGTCCGGCCAATTCCGGATTCAGCCTTTCGGCTTCGAGAAACTCAGGAAGGGCGGCCTCCGCGTTTCCTTTCGATCGCCATACAGAAGCGAGATTGTAGTGCGTGATCGGCTCATTCGGAACCAGGCGGATCATCCCTTTAAACTGCTCAATTGCCTTGTCGTACTCACCAGCCTGCTTGTAGACGATTCCTAGATTGAACCAGGTGTGAGGTATGGAGGGATCCTGCTTTTGCGCGCGCGCTAGTTCCGCAACGCCTGCCTCTGTCTTGCCGCTGCGTAAAAGCCCCAAGCCATAATTGATGCGCTCTCGTACGGAGTCTGGCGCAAGTTCAAGAGCAGTTCGAAGCTGCTCCGCTGCCTGCACGTGAGTATCGGGATTCTCGTAGAAGGCTTTGCCGAGATTGCGATGCTCCCAGAGTGCATTCTCGGTTGCCGGATCGATCGCAGCCAGCATCCAAAAAGCACACAGCACCGCAGGAGCGAGTATCCTGAAACTTCTCATTTACGCGTGAAACACCTATTTTATCGAAGCGAAGACGAACGCGCGCCCACTGCGCCATCCCGCAGAATACAGTCTTTTGAAGACAAACACCTCAAACTTAAGGTTGAAGTTTGCTAGATCACAGCGCAATTCGGATGGCGAAGATGATCCGCGACCGCGAGATTTCTTCGTTTGAATTGGCGTCGGCGCACTTGGAGCGCATCTGGCAGGTCAATGGGCGGCTGAACGCGGCGGTACAAGTGCTGGAAGATTCCGCCCTGCGCGCGGCCGGGGCAGCAGATGCAAAGCTTGCCTCCGGCGAACCGTGCGGACCTTTGCACGGTGTTCCTATTTCCGTCAAAGACTCCATCGATGTAGCGGGGACCAAGTGCACGGCCGGCACGCTTGGTCGAATGCATTCCGAGCCTGCTGAGCGCGATGCCACTTTAGTGAGCCGATTACGCAGCGCCGGCGCAGTTCCCATTGCCAAAACAAATTTGCCTGATTTGTTGTTTTCCTTTGAAACCGACAACCTGATCTACGGACGCACGAACAATCCTTACAACCTGGAGCGAACGCCGGGAGGAAGCAGCGGCGGCGAGTCGGCGCTGATTGCGGCTGGTGGATCGCCGCTTGGATTGGGGAGCGATGCATTCGGCAGCGTGCGATTGCCGGCTGCGTTCTGTGGAATCGCGAGCATCAAACCAACCAGTGGCCGGCTTCCGAGGACGGGGCACGTTCCGCCTCGGGGCGGTTGGCTCGAAGCGGTGTGGCAGATTGGGCCCATGGCGCGATCCGTGGACGATCTCATTCTGGCCATGAATGTTTTAGCGGGGGAAGATGCAGAAGACTTCACGTCTCCACCAGTACCGTTGCTGAGGCCCGAAAAGTTAACCGGCCTGCGAATTGCCTTCTTCGCTTCGAACGGGTTTGCGCAATGCGCAAGCGAAGTGGAAAGGGCGGTAAGCCAGTGCGCTGAGTTCTTGGCCGGAAATGGAATGCATGTGGAAGAGAAGAGGCCGCCCGGAGTGGAACACGCGTATGAGCTGGAGCTTGCCCTCGCTGGTGCAGATGGGGCGGAAGCGATCGACGGCTATCTAGAAGCGATGGGCAGCACGCGCCTGCATCCGCTGCTCAAAAACTTTCTCGATCGACTGCGGCCGTTCCGCTGCTCGGCATTGGAATTGGCTGCACGTTGGGCGCGCTGGGATGAATACCGCGCTTCCCTCGCGCGCTTCTTCGGCGATTACGATGCCATTCTCTGCCCCGTTTACACGCAACCGGCGCTCCCGCACGGGGCCTCGGCTCAGGAGGAAAACTTTCGCGGCTTCAGCTATACGATGGCGTGGAACATGGCCGGCGCACCCGCCGCGACGGTGCGGTGGAGTCAAGCGAACGGCCTGCCAATCAACGTGCAGGTGGCGACTAAGCCGTGGCGAGACATGTTAGCGCTTGACCTCTGCCGGCTCATCGAACAGGGCTCCGGTGGTTGGCAGCCCTCGCCGCTGCTGCCATGATGGTCATTGTCCGTGACAAGCGACTCCGCGGAAGGTCATAGGCGCCTTCGAACCTGCCTTATCGTTCCTTGTTATAACGAAGCCCTTCGGTTGAACGTGGAGGAGTTTCGCACCTTTCTCGCTGCGACCGGCTTCGTTCGCATCCTTTTCGTCGACGACGGCAGCCGCGATGGCACTCGCGGCCTTCTTCAACAGCTTTGCACCGGTTTCGAAGATCGCGCGGCAATACTCGCGAACCCACAGAATAAAGGGAAAGCGGAAGCGGTTCGAGCTGGTATCCTACACGCTCTCCAAGCTTTCGACCAGGAGGTCGTTGGGTTCTGGGATGCGGATCTTGCTACTCCGCTAGATGCTGTTCCTCGCCTGGTCGCGATTCTGGAGCGGCAACCGTCGGTCGAGATGGTCTTTGGCTCACGCGTGCAGTTACTCGGCCGCCATGTGGAACGTGTTCCGCTGCGGCACTACCTGGGCCGCGTATTTGCAACCGCTGTCTCGCTGGTGTTGAAGATTCCTATCTATGACAGCCAGTGCGGCGCTAAGCTCTTTCGCGCAGGCCAGCACTGCCGTGACATCTTCGCCCAGCCGTTTCTCTCCAAGTGGGTTTTCGATGTCGAGATACTGGCCCGCTACCTGAACCTCTATGGCCGTGAACCCAAGCGCTTGCAGGAAGTGATCTACGAATATCCGCTCGAGAAGTGGGTTGACGTTGCGGGCTCCAAGGTTCGCCCCAGCGACTTTATCAAGGCGTTCACCGACATCATCAAGATCAAACGCCGGTATCTCTGATTTGGAAGGGGCGGACCGCGGCCGCTAACTCAATACCGGGTGGGGAACGGCCAGTTGGTCGATCAGCGCAAAAAGCTTTTCCACGTGTATGGGCTTCGACAAATAGGCGTCCATCCCGGCCGCCAGGCAGCGCTCCTGATCCCGCTCGAGTGCGTGCGCAGTCATGGCAATAATCGGCAGGCGCACTCCGCGAAGCACCTCGTCGCGGCGGATCGCCGCTGTGGCCTGGTAGCCGTCCATCTCAGGCATCTGGATGTCCATCAAAACCAAGTCTACGTCCCAGTTCACTATGTCCAGTAATTCCATCGCTTCACGCCCATTATTGGCCGTGATCACGGAATGTCCTTGCTTTTCGAGCAGCCGCGACGCAAGCTTCTGATTCACGGGCGTGTCTTCCACCAGCAGGACGCGCAGAGGCACCGCTGTTTTTAACTGTGGTAAAGCCTTCGAGTGCCGCCGGTTGTTCGACTCCTTCGGTTTACCGCCAGTTTCACTCAGCGATCGCGCCACGGCCTCCCGGAGTTCCGTCGCGTCAATCGGCTTAATCACTCGTTCCTCAATGCCTAAATCATGGCCACTTGCCGCATCTGCAAGATCTCCGGCCGAGCGCAGCATCATGATGATGGTGCCCGTGAATTCAGCCTCTTGACGCATCTGTTCGGCCAACATCCACCCGCTGACATCCGGCATCTCCGAATCGAGCAAAGCCAGTTGGTAGGGCGTGCCGGCATCCCGCGCGCGCCGTGCCTCGCGAAGCGCCGCCGCGCCCCCGGTCGCTCCGGCCACAGTGGCGCCCCAGCGGCCGAACAGCTCTTCAAGCGTTCCCAACATGGTGGCGTTATCGTCTACTACCAACACGCGCGCGCCGGCTAGCTCCAGGGAATGGCACGGGCCTTCCGCATTCTTTCCGAGCCCGAAGCATGCCGTAAAGGCAAACGTGCTGCCACTGCCCACTTCGCTCGCGACGGAGAAGTGACCATCCATCATCGTCACCAGTTGAGACGAAATCGAGAGCCCCAGTCCTGTGCCCCCGTACTTCCGCGTTGAGGACCCATCCGCTTGAGTAAAAGCTTCAAAAATGCACTTCTGCTTTTCCGGCGGAATGCCGATCCCGGTATCGCGCACCTTGAACTTCAGGTTCACCGTTCCTTCCTGCTGCGTCTCAGTACTGACGGTCAGTACAATCTCACCCTGCTCGGTGAACTTAACGGCATTCCCAATCAGGTTGACCACGATCTGTGTCAGCCTTACCGGATCTCCCACGAGCAATTCCGGCACATCGCTGTTAATCTTGCAAATCAGCTCCAGGCCCTTTTGGTGAGCGCGCACGGCGAGTGACTTCAACGCCTTATCCAAGCTCCTTCTCAGGTCGAATTCGATCGCTTCCAGCTGCAGCTTCTTCGCTTCAATCTTTGAGAAATCCAGGACGTCGTTGATGATGCCGAGCAGGGAATCGGCGGAGGATTCCACCAGTTCCAGGTACTCGCGCTGCTCTCGCGTGAGATCCGAGTGCAGCGCCAATTGCATCATGCCGATGATGCCGTTCAGCGGCGTGCGGATTTCATGGCTCATGTTGGCCAGAAACTCGCTCTTCGATTGATTGGCGGCTTCAGCGGCTTCCTTCGCCACCTTCAATTGACCTTCGGCGCGTTGCCGTTCCACATTCTCGGCTTTCAGGTCCAGTACGCGCAATTCCAACTCGTCGCGCGAACGCCGCAAAGTATCTTCGGCTTGCTTGTGTTCCGTAATGTCTTCGATAATTCCGACAATCCGGTCCAATTGCCCCAAGTCATCAAACACCGGGAATGCCCTGTCCCAAACCCATCGCATAGACCCGTCCCGGCGGATTACCCGGTACTCGGTATCGGCATCTCTTCCAGCCAGTTGTGCCTGTTTCGCGGCCAGCACACCGTCCCGGTCGTCCGGGTGAACCGCTTGAAGCCACAGGTTTTTGTTTCGCAGCACCGCATCAGGCTCGTCCAGCCAGATCTCACGGTAAGCCGGGCTCACATAAACAAACTCGCCGCTAACCGGATCAATCATCCAAAACACTTCGCGGATGTTCTCCGCCAACTGCCGGAAGCGTTTCTCGCTCTCTTCCAAAGCGCGCGCGTGGTGCCCTAGAGCGCGCGTACGCTCGTCCACCAGCAGCACCAGCTTGGTCTCACTCGCCCGCAAGCGCCTCATCCGGAACCGGTATCCGCCCACGAATACCATCACCCCGGACACCAGACAGAAACCGAGAAACCAGCGCGTCTGGTACCAGTGGGGCGTCAGAGTAATCGAAACCGATCCTTCTGCCGTTCCGCACGGTCCTGCCTTCTTACAAGCAATGACCCGGAAGCGGTAGTCGCCCGGTGGAATGTTCGTGTAGTAAGCCGTTCTGCGGCCGCCGGCGTCCACCCAGCCTCCGTCAAATCCCTCCAGCATGTAACGGAAGTGCAGGTCTCCCGGAGACAAGAAAGTCAGCGCCGTAAAATCAAACTCCAATTGTCCATGCCCGGCCGGACTCCGGATGGGCGCCTCCACCCCCACCGGATGATGATCCACGAGCGCGCGCTCAACGAATACCGGAGGGTCCGCCTCGCTCAGCGCCAAATGTGCCGGGTTCACGACGCTCAAACCGTGCATCGTGGGGAACAGCAGCCGCCCATTTTGGGTCTTCCATCCGGCTGGCTGAAACCCCCCGTTGCACTCCTTGGTCTTCATTCCATCTGCCCGGTTGTATGCCGTAGAGTGAATCTGCTGGACTTTGCCTTCGGAAAACCGCTCGAGTTCTTCCCGCCGCACTCGAAACACGCCCCGGTTCGAAGTCATCCAGAAGAACCCTAACTGGTCGCTGAGAATCTCGAAAATCGAATCGTCGAACAATCCATTCCGAGTTGTGTAGTCCGTGAACTTACCGTCGCGGAACCGCTCGGCTCCTCCGCCGTTCGTGCCAATCCATAGCGTGCCATCCGGATCGCCGGTCACTGACCACACCACATCGTTCGCCAGTCCGTTGCGTGTCGTATAAGAGCTGAAGTGGCCGTTCTCAAAGCGATTGAGTCCGCCGCCCGCGGTCCCGATCCAAAAGGTGCCCTGCCGGTCTTCGTAAATGCAGCCTACGTAATCGTTCGACAGTCCGTCCTTGCTCGTAAACGAAGTGAACCGCTGTCCGTCGAAGTGGCTCAAGCCGCCGCGTGTCCCCACCCACAATTGACCCTTCCTGTCGATGTAAGTGGACGTGACCCAATCGCCTGCTAATCCATCTTTCGTTGTGAACAGAGCCGTCTTCCCGTCTCTTAACCGGTTCAGACCCTTGCGGCTTCCTATCCAGATACTGCCCGAGGCGTCTTGCGCAATTGAAAAGATCAGCGTGTCCGCCAGCCCGTCTTTCGCCGTGTAGGACGTGATCCTGCCGTCCTTGATCCGGTTCACGCCGCTGTCTGTTCCTACCCAGATGGCGCCCTCGCGATCCTCAAATACCGGCAGGACCACATCACTTCGCAGGCCCTCGCGGGAAGTGAAAGTGGTGAAGATGCCGTCTTTCAAACAAACCAGGCCTCCGCCCTTCGTTCCGATCCAAAGGCTGCCTTCCCGGTCCTGGAAAGTGGTCCAGATCGCGTCCGCGCTTAAACCTTGTTTTTGCGTGTAGGAGCTGATTTTCCCGTCGTGATAGCGATTCACTCCTCCATCGCCTGTCCCCAACCAAATGGTCCCGGCGTCGTCTTCCGAAATCGAGGAGATGCTTTGGCTCGATAGCCCGTCCTTCTTTGTATAAGTCGTGAAAGTATTGCCCACTATCCGCGACACGCCGCCGCCAGTACCGATCCATAAATCCCCGTTCAGGGCTGCATAAACGGCCGTTACAAAGTCATCCGGCAACCCGTTTGCCCGCGTGTATACTTTGAAGCTTCCGTCCTTGAAGCGCGCCAGCCCCTCCCGTGTTCCCATCCACACCGTTCCATCCCGATTCCCGCAAAGCGAGAAGACCGAGTTTTCCGGCAATCCCTCCTTCGTGGTGTAGGTGCGGAACGCGCCCAACCAATAACGGCTCAGCCCGCCTCCTTGCGTGCCAATCCAAAGCGCGCCGTCCGCATCCTCGTATAAGGCCCGTACGACGTTGCTCGATAAGCCATCCAGCGCCCTTAAGCTTGAAAACTTTCCGTTCGCGTAGTGCGCCAGCCCCCCGCCATTGGTCCCAATCCATAGGCTCCCGTCATGGCTCGCCAGTAAAGCCGTGATCGCGCTGCTGCCTAATTCCGGTGTGTTGCCCGTATCGAAAATGGTGAAGCGCACTCCGTCGAAGCGCGCCAATCCGTTCTCCGTTCCTACCCACAGATAACCTTTCCGATCCTGGGTGATCGCGAGTACGGAGTTTTGCGGCAGCCCGCGGTTGGCTGTCCATACGTCTTGCGTGTATTGAGTAATTGCCTTTGAGGGATCTAATGCCCCTTGCAAAGGCATAGGGAGTAAGGCCAGGCATGCCAGCAGTGTGAACCCGATACCTTGACCCGCGCTTCGCATTTCCGCCGCTCAAATGACGCCGGCTCAATGCAGACACACTGAGCCTCGTTACTTGTCTATCGGCTAAACGCTCTGTAAGTTTAAGCGCTTTCCTGTGGACCTAATACCCTAGCGCTGGATAGTATATTCCGTTGGAAAATCCGCATTCGTCAGTGCTAATCGGAGGCGCTTTTTCGGCGGAACCGCCTTACCCGGTCTTCAAATACCAGGGGATATTTAACACCGAGATCCGGTCATTACAATCCATCAGCAGCCGTGTCTTTAACAACGTCGCGCGCTGTGTATGCAGGAAGTAGTAGTACCAGCGCCTCTCCACCAGCTCGGGTATGATCGTCACCACGCGGCGTCCCGGGTTCTCTTTCGCAAGCTGCAGCACGTATCTTACAATTGGTGTCACAACGAACCGGTAAGGCGAACTCAGCGCCACTAACTTTGGTACCGGCTCACCGGCCGCCGCCGCCGGCTTTTCCACGAAATCGCTCCAACAATCGCGAATCATATTCGGCTTTCCCTCTTCGGCCACGTGCAGCACCGTGATCTCTTCCGATAGCGTCATGGCGAAACGCAAAGCTTCTTTGCCCACCTTTGTCCATCCGGTCATCGGAATCACAATCAGCGGACTCCGTTCTCTCGCCGTCTCTAGCGGACTCTGAACGTCTATCTCTCCATGCACCTTCTTGTAATGGCGGTGGACGCCGAACATCAGCGCTAGCAGCGTAGGAATCGCGATTACCGTAATCCAGGCGCCTTCGGTGAACTTCGCCACAATCACAATCAGCACCGTTAATCCCGTCGCTACCGCGCCCAATGCGTTGATGAGCATGCTACGCCGCGCTCCTTTGCCCCCTACCCTGCGCCAGTGCGCCACCATTCCGGCCTGCGACATGGTGAATGCCAGGAATGCTCCCACGGCAAAAAGCGGAATCAGCCGGTCTGTAATCCCGCCAAAGCCGATCAGGAGTGCGGCCGTGATCGCGGCCAATACCAGAATGCCTTCGCTGTACACCAGCCGCCGCCCGCGATTCGTGAAGGAATTCGGCAAGTAGCCGTCTTCGGCAATGAAATGGCACACGCGCGGAAAATCTGCAAACGCCGTATTCGCGGAAAAGATCAACACCAAAAGAATGGAAACAATCGCGACGTAGTAGAACCATTCGCGGCCCGTAATGGCGGCCAACAACATGGACAGCACGCTTTGATAGTTCTTCCCATTTGGATCGGTCGCGACGATGCCGTACGCCTTCACCAAGTAAGCAATGCCCGCCAACATAATGCCAAGCGCCGCAATAATGATGGCCAGCGTGCGTCGCGCGTTCTTCACCCGGTCGTCCCGAAATGTTTGCACGCCATTGCTCACCGCTTCCACGCCAGTTAGAGCCGTGCATCCCCCGGCGAACGCCCGCATCAGCAGCCATGCGCTGATCCCGGCCATCGTGGCCTGCGAAACAGGCGGAGCAACCACCGGATGAGGATGCCCGCCGCTGGCGATCACTTTCGCGACCCCAATCGCCAGCGCCGCAAACATGCATCCCAGGAACAGATACGTCGGCGCCATAAACACCGCGCCGTTCTCGCGCACTCCCCGCAAATTCACAATGGTGAGAAACAGCAGCGCTACCAGGCACAGCGTCAACGTGCGTGCATGCAGCGATGGAAAGGCCGAAGTAAGCGCTCCAATCCCGGCCGAAATGCCCACTGCCGCGTCCAGCGTGTAATCGATCAGCAACGCCGCCGCGGCCAGCAACCCCGGGAACATTCCCAGGTTTTCATGCGCCACTGTGTAGGAGCCACCGCCCTGCGGGTACGCCGCGAGGGTCTGCCGGTAAGAAAAGAAAACGATGCCCAGCAGCACAATAATCACCGCACTCAGCGGAATCAGGTACGCCAGCCCCGCCACGCCCAGCGGGATCAGCAGCGTCAATGCCGCCTCCGGTCCGTACGCAGCCGAGCCCAGTGCGTCCAATCCAAAAACCGGCACGCCTTTGGTTACGCCAATCTTCTCGCCCTCCTCTTCCGAAGAGGCCAATGGACGGCCTATCAAGAAACTTATTACCGACACGTCTCGCGCTCCGGGTAGATCAAACGCTCATTCTCCAACTCAGTCCGAATCGGAAAAGCCCGAATGTGTTTCGATTTGCGAACATGGTGGCAGCTAAAGAAAGTAATGGACCTGAGGACGCTAGGATTCGCGATGGGCTCGGCCTGGCTCTCCGGGATCAAACTTTACGCCACTGTCCTGACCCTCGGCCTTCTTCAACGCATTGGCCTGGCGCGTCTTCCCGGCGATCTCGCGTACTTGAGTCACAACTGGATTCTGGCCGTTGCGGGGATGCTCTATGCCATTCAGTTCATCGCGGACAAAATTCCGGCTGTCGATTCGGCTTGGGACGTCGTCCACACCTTTGTCCGCGTCCCTGCCGGCGCCGTACTCGCCGCTACTGCCTTCGCGCACTTCGACCCCAAAGTACGGCTGCTGGCTATGCTACTCGGCGGCGGCATCGCCCTCACCTCGCACGGCGCAAAAACTGCCACCCGGCTAGCGGCAAACACCTCTCCCGAGCCCGTCTCGAACTTCATCCTGAGTTTGCTTGGTGACATCGTCGCGGTCGGCGGCACTCTCGTCATGGCCCTCAGCCCGGTCGTGATGATCGTCATCGTCGTC
>CAXUCT010000017.1:0-8585 GCA_964249415.1 uncultured Bryobacteraceae bacterium
GGACTAGCCACACGGCCAAAAATCGTGAGCGTGGAACCTACCGCGGCAATCACCGGAGGCGAACTGCACATACGTGGCCAGCACCTTGCGTCAGGCGGCCGGCCGAGCGTGCGTTTCGGCACGCAAACCGCCCTTCTGGTAGTTAGCGGCGACTCCTACATCGTGGCGCGGGTACCGGAAGCGGCGCAGGTGGGCGAGCTGGTGGTTTCGACGGGAAGTCTGGAGAGCGATGTTCGCGCAACTCATATTGGCGTGCAAATCGCAGACAGCCTGCATCCGGTATCCAACCCGGCAGTGGATGAAGAGGGGAACATCTTCAGCACATTCAGTGGCTCGCGCGGGCAAAAGTCACCAGTCTCCATTTACAAGGTGGACACGAATTATAATTCGAAGCCGTTTGTGACGGACCTAATGAACCCAACAGGTCTGGCGTTCGACCGCGACGGATTACTCTATGTTTCCAGCCGCTACGATGGAATTATTTATCAGATCACGCCCACGGGCAACATGTCGGTCTACGTGGAAGGAATGGGGGTGGCAACCGGGATTGCGTTCGATCCCGACGAAAACCTTTACGTGGGAGATCGCAGCGGGACAATTTTCAAGATCAGCCGCTCGCGTCAGATTTATGTTTTCGCGACGTTAGAGCCTTCGATCGCGGCGTACCATTTGGCGTTCGGGCCGGAAGATTATTTGTACGTGTCCGGCCCGACTACGTCAAGTTTCGATTCGGTGTACCGGGTGTCGAGGGCCGGCGAGGTGGAGACCTTTTACCGCGGACTGGGACGCCCGCAGGGCTTGGCGTTTGATGCGGAAGGGCAGATGTACGTGGCGGCATCGCTGGCCGGACGTCGCGGCATTATTCGGCTGGATAAGTCTGGCAAGCCGGAGCAGTTCCTGTCTGGGCCGGGAATTGTAGGAGTGGCCTTCACGCCTTCCCGAGCACTGATTGCCGCCACGCATAACGCGCTTTTCCGAGTGGACGTTGACGTGGCCGGGCGCCAACTCGGCTGAGGTGGATCTCAGAGGATGGCCAAGGAAGCCGAGATTATTGCCATCGGCAGCGAATTGCTCACGCCGCAGCGAATAGATACAAACTCGCTGCTAGTGACCGAGCAACTGAACCTGTTGGGCGTGGAGGTGGTGGGCAAACACGTGATTGGTGACGATCGCGACCTACTTGCCAATGCAATCCGTGCGGCGGTGAAGCGGGCGCATATCGTGGTGCTGATTGGCGGGCTGGGACCGACCGAAGATGATGTGACGCGCGACGCCGCGGCAGCTGCCCTGGATCGTGAGCTGGTTCTTTCGCCCGAGCAGGAATCGATTTTGATCCAGCGGTTCCGGCAGTTTAACAGGGCCATGGCGAAGAATAATCTACGGCAGACGTATTTGATAGACGGTGCTGAAGCCCTTCCAAATCCGAATGGGTCCGCGCCGGGGCAATTCCTCTCCACCGAGCAGGGAGCAATAGCGCTGCTGCCCGGGCCTCCACGAGAGCTGAAGCCCATGGTTGTCAACGAACTGATTCCGCGGCTGAGACACGTCGTTCCGCCGCAGGCGATTCGGGTTCGGAGTTGGCGCATCACCGGTATGGGGGAATCGGATTTGGATATGTTGATCGCGCCGGTCTACACGAGATACACGAACCCGGCAACGACGGTTCTCTCCTCGCCGGGCGATCTGTTTGTGCATCTTCGCGCACATGGACAGAACGAAGAAGAGGCAGAATGGCTGCTTCGAAAAGTGGGAGATCCTATTGCGGATTTGTTAGGCGACCGGGCTTACACCACGAATCCGGATGAGCCTTTAGAGTTGGTAGTCGGAAAGCTGCTACGTAAACACAATTCAACGGTTTGTACAGCGGAAAGCGTTACGGGCGGGTTGATCGCGGGCCGCTTAACAGAGCAGGCGGGCAGTTCCGATTTTTTCATGGCGGGTTATGTCACTTACACCGACGAACACAAAGCGAGCCTGCTGGGCGTTTCCCAACAGCTGCTTCAGAAGCATGGCGCCGTAAGTGAACCGGTGGCGAAGGCAATGGCGGAAGGGGCACGCGAACGGACAGGAACCACCTACGCGATTTCGGCGACCGGTTATGCAGGCCCTTCTGGAGGGACAGAATTCGATCCGGTTGGCACGGTGTATTTGGCGATTGCAGGTCCGTTGGGTACGCGCGTCATTCGCATCCGGAATGGAGCCGATCGCTACCGGATTCGAATGCTGTCAACCCAAGCCGCTCTTGATCTGCTTCGGCGAACTCTGCTGAATTTGTAGGCCGCTAAGGCGTGGTATCAATTTGGGGAAACTCGGCGCCGTTAGCCGCTGTAGCCTGGCTAGAGGCCGTGATATCTATGTTGGACACCGGTATTTTCCGAACTGGCTGTTTGCTGAAGTCCCAAAGTGTCTGATCCATGACGGCATAGTTCTGCACTTGCAGCGTCTGTCCGTTTCGCAGCACGACGGTAATAGGCATTACTGGGGTCGGGGGAGGATCAGAGGAACGAGCGCTTAATGGCGGCGGTGGGCCATATTTAAGCTGATCGACCTCTGCCGTTAAGCGCTGGACTTGTTGGCCCAAAGCGTTCTGACCCATGAACGCGGGATCCGGGTAAGGCTGCTCATCGGGTACGTCGCCGGGCCCGCCACCATATGGCGCAGAACCGTAGTCGAGGAATGGGTAGTAGTAAGGACTGAAGAAATAAGAGTAGGGCACGCGACGGTAATCGCCTCGAAAGCGTCCCCCGTAGCCGGAACTAGAAGAGCCGACAGACGCGCTGCTACCATACCCGCTGACACTCGAATACCCCCGGCCATTGGAATACCCGCCGTAAGATCCTCGGCTGTTGGCGAATCCTCCCCGATTGCCCGACGAAGGGAAGGCGGTGGTGGCGCCCATTCCGAGAGCGGTGCTGGAGGGAACGGTCCCGTGTCCTCCGAAACCGCGCTGAGCAATGGCCTGAACGGTGAGCAATGCAAAGAGCGTGCTGCAAAGGAAGATCTGAGTAAGCCAGCGCATTATCGCCTCCTAGCGTAGCGCTCTTTACTGGAGGCAGCACGCACACGTTAGATGCTAGATGGGCACAAATAGTTTACAAGCCTGACAAACGACTGGCGCAGACGCGCCGATACAATTAGATTTTGAATGCGAATCGCTCTGGCTCAGATCAACAACACGGTTGGAGATCTGGACGGCAATGCTGCCAAAATCTTAGACTTTGCCCGGCAGGCGGAACGAGCTGGTGCGGAAGCGGTCGCGTTTCCTGAGCTTGCGCTCACTGGCTACCCACCACGCGATCTGGTGGAGAAACATTCGTTTCTGGACCGCACGGAAGAAGCGTTGCAGGGTATAGCAAGAGAGTCGGCACAACTCGACGTGAGCCTGATTTTGGGTTACGTAGGACGGTCGCCGGCGAACTCCGCCATACGGGCACAGAACGCGGCCGCTGTGATCGAGAACGGCGACGTTGTGTTCCGGCAGAGCAAGATGCTGCTGCCGAATTACGATGTTTTTGATGAAGCCCGATACTTTGAACCGGGCAAATCGCAAAGCGTCTGCACGCTTCGCGGCACGAAAGCCGCGCTGGTGATTTGCGAGGACGCCTGGAACGATAAGCAGTTCTGGGAGCGGCGGCGCTACACGCGGGACCCGATTGAGGAGCAGGTGGTGCAGGGCGCGGAGCTGATTATTTCCATTAACGCGTCTCCTTGGAACGTGGGTAAACGCACTCAGAGAGAGACGATTATTCGCGCGATCACCAAGCGCTTCCGTTTGCCTTTTGTATACGTGCACATGGTGGGTGGCAACGATCAGCTCGTATTTGATGGCACGAGCTTCGCTATGAAGCCGGATGGCGCAGTGGCTGCCCGGGCAAAGTCGTTTGCCGAAGATCTGATTATTTTCGACAGCGCCACAGGAGCCGGTGACGATCACACTACGGGCTGTTCGACTGACGAGGCGGCTTACGATGCGCTGGTGTTAGGGACGCGAGATTACATCCGGAAGTGTGGATTCCGCAGCGTGCTGATTGGATTGAGCGGGGGAATCGATTCGGCCCTGGTGGCAGCCATAGCAGTGGATGCCGTTGGGAAAGAGAATGTAACGGGCGTGGGTATGCCAGGGCCATACTCGTCCGAGCACAGCGTTGCGGATGCCCGCACGCTGGCGAAAAATCTAGGCGTACGCTTCGAAGTGGTGCCTATAAATTGCGGTTACGAATCCATGATCGGATCTCTCGGTCCATTGTTCGTGGGCTTTAATCCAGACACAACGGAGGAGAACCTTCAGTCGCGGCTGCGCGGCATGGTGCTGATGGCTTTGTCGAACAAGTTTGGCTCTTTAGTTCTGACGACGGGAAACAAAAGCGAGATCGCAGTAGGTTATTGCACGCTGTACGGAGACATGTGCGGCGGATTGGGAGTGATCAGCGATGTGCCGAAGACGATGGTGTATCGCCTGGCGCGAATTGCAAACTCCCGGTTCGAGAAGAAGGGGCTACCAGCTCCTATTCCAGAGAATACGCTGACGAAAGCGCCTTCAGCCGAACTCCGGCCCGGTCAAAAAGATACGGATACCCTTCCGGAATACGATGTACTGGACGCGATACTGGCCGGCTATGTGGAACGATATGAATCCGTGTCAGAGATTGCAGCCAGAGCGAACATACCGGCAGAGCTGGTTCGGGAGATTGTGCGGAAAGTGGATCGCAACGAGTACAAGCGGCAGCAAGCAGCCCCCGGGCTTCGTATCACGCCCAAAGCATTTGGTGTCGGACGCCGGTTCCCCATCGCTCATCGTTTTACTGAATAGGGTTCACAGAATAGGCTTCCATCGAAATGAAAACTTTCATTGTGTTTGCGCTAGCTGCGTCTGGCGCTTTAGTGTTTCAGGACGCCGGACAGAAGGCGCCCAGAGAGAGACTCGGGCCGCTGCCGGATGGCGGATTTCTGTTGAACAGCGGATGGACAATTCGGCCGGCGGGCCAGCAGGTACCGGTAGATACGTTTCCGATGAGCACGGCGCTGTCAAACGACGGCAAGTATATTTTGGTGCTGAACGGGGGCTATAACCCGCCCTCGATTAGCGTAATCAGCATTGCGGAGAAGCGGGAAAT
This sequence comes from uncultured Bryobacteraceae bacterium, assembly GCA_964249415.1. Taxonomy (GTDB): domain Bacteria; phylum Acidobacteriota; class Terriglobia; order Bryobacterales; family Bryobacteraceae; genus Bog-105. The sequence goes on from CAXUCT010000017.1 coordinate 5,115, forward strand.
TGGTAGGACGCCGCTGCCCGACGGCTGGCTTGGGTTGGCCGTCTCTCCGCGAGGAAATTTAGTCTATGCCGGAGGCGGGAGCAGTGCGACCGTTTATGAATTGTCACTCGAACCAGCGACGGGTTCACTGACGCGCACACGCGCATTTCGAACCGCTCCGGACCCGGCGCATCCAGGGGAGGCGTTTATTGGAGACGTGGCTATTTCTCCGGACGCACATCTTCTCTATGCGGCGGATCTTTACAACGACAGCATTGCCGTAGTGAACCTGCAGTCGGGCGAGGTGATCAGTCACTGGAAGACCGGAAGGCGCCCCTATCGCATCGTGATAGCGCCGGGCGGAAAGCAACTGGTTGTGAGTAGTTGGGCCGATGGTTCCGTGTATCAGCATGATGCCAATAGCGGCGCGCAAGTCGCACGGACCCGCGTGGGACCGCATCCGACCGATATGGTGTGGCTTGCCAAGCCCGCGCCTAGCGAGCAAGGAACATCCAGCTACATCGGGCGGCTGTTTGTAGCCGCAGCGAATACAAACAGCGTGTATTCGCTCGGTGTGACGCCGGATGGAAATCTGAACATGTTGGAATCGATCAACGTCTCCCTAACGCCACTGCATCCAGTCGGCATGACGCCTTCGGCATTGGCAATCGACAAGAACGGCACTCATTTATATGTGGCCTGTTCCGACGCAAATGCGGTGGTGGCGGCAGACATATCGGGTGAGCATACACGTGTGCTTGGGTTCGTTCCGACGGGATGGTATCCCACTGCCGTGCGCCTGCTGAATGACGATCAAATGGTCATCTTGAACGGAAAGGGATTGGGGAGTCGCGCCAATCCTGACGGACCGGTACCTACGAAGCGCAACCAGCCGCTGTATCAGGGCGGGCCGGTTGTGTCGCCTGGGTACGTGGCGCACATACAAACAGGCACGGTGGCCTTCGTTCCGCCTATCACAGAGGAGGCGCTTCAAGGTTACAGCGACACAGTTCAGAGGAACTCTCCTTATCGGGATGAGATGGTCTATGGCCCTATTACGGACCCTCAGGAAGCGTTCTTCGCCCGCAGCGAAGAGCACGCGTCCCCGATTCAGCACGTGATCTACATCATCAAGGAGAACCGCACGTATGATCAGGTTCTGGGTGATGTTGAGAAAGGGAACGGCGACAAGTCGCTGGTGCTGTTTGGAGAGCAAGTGACGCCGAATCTCCACCAACTGGCACGCGACTATGTTCTCTACGACAATTTCTATGAGAATGCAGATGTTAGCGCGGACGGACATAACTGGGCTTCAGCCGCGATTGCTCCGGATTACACAGTGAAGCTGTGGCCGAGTGAATACGCGCATAGGCGGAAGACCTACGACTTCGAAGGCGGCGAAGCAGCCAACAGTCCCCCGGCGGGATACATCTGGGACAACGCGCTACAGGCCGGCATCACGATTCGCGACTATGGACAATGGGTGGAAAACATTCCGCTCAAGGCAGTGAACGGACCGCGGCAAATCAAAGAGGTGAGGGATCCAGCGCTTCAGCCCTATGTTGATATGAATTTTCGCAGCTTCGATCTCGAGTACTCCGACGTGGATCGTGCCAACGAATTTATACGTGAGTGGAAAGATTACGATGCAAAGCGGCAGGCGCCGCAAATGTTGATTGTTCGCCTGCCGAACGACCATACTGCGGGGACAAAAGCTGGTGCGCTTACGCCCTTGGCTTACAATGCTGAGAACGATTTAGCTGTGGGAATGCTAGTGGATGCTGTCTCGCATAGCAACCTTTGGGCGTCGACGGCAATTTTCATCATCGAAGATGATGCGCAGAACGGACCTGACCATGTGGACTCGCACCGCGCGCCCGCCTGGGTGATTTCGCCTTACACCCATCGCGGCACGGTAGATTCGAGGATGTACAACCAGACCAGCGTGCTGAGAACGATGGAGCTTATCGTGGGCCTACGGCCTTTGACTCACTTCGACGCAGCGGCGCGGCCTATGTTTGCCGGCTTCAGCCAACAAGCTGATACGCGGCCTTATACGGTGATTCAGCCAAAGATCGCACTGACCGATAGGAACCCCGCAAAAGGTTCGGGCGCAGCGGAATCGGCGCGCATGGATTTTTCGGACGCGGATCGTGCAGACGAGGATCAGCTGAACACTGTTCTCTGGCGCGCGATCAAACACGGCGATCCTCCGCCGCCTACCCGCAGTGCGTTCGCGAAGTAAACTCCCTAGAGAGGATCTAGCTGGCCTGAAACTGCAGATCGATTCAGAAGTACAGGACGACCACGAACGGCTCCTCGCCATCTAGGGCCCTATGAGTCTTAACGTCTTGTCGGCGAAGGGCACAGTGTTTTCGCTCCGCGCATATTTTCAAGCGCACGGCAAGCTGTTGCGAATCGTTTTGTATGTGTACGTCTTAGTTGTCGCTTGCCCGATCCGGTACTGGCCCCTTGAAAGCGGTGTCGACCCGACGTGGGTATTTGCGTTGAACTATGCTCACCAGGCTGGGACTGAGACGGTGTTCACAACCGGCCCCTTGGCTTATCTCATTTTTCCGCAGCATGTTGGGAGCAACTTGTCGCAAGCACTTCTATTTCAGGCGGGCTCGTGGCTGGTCCTGGGCAACATACTTGCAGATGTCTTCTTCCGAAGCGGCTTCCCAGTTCGGAATTTGGCCGTATTTTCATTCTGTTTCGCCCTTGCAGCACCGCTCTTCTGGTTCAACTATTTTGGCCCGGAGAACCTGATACTGGCGGCCGCGCTACTGCTGATTATAGTGTTCCGCTTCCGCGGCTCATGGATGCGCTACTTAGCCGCGCTTGTGCTGGTAGGGTTGCTTCCATTGATTAAACTGACCGCCGGGCTGGTCGGTTTCGGAGCCCTGGCGGGTTTTCTGGTCGAGCGGGCACTTCGGCTCGGCCATAAGGTGATCCTGACAACGGCACTGACGGTGGGGGTAACGACGGGAGTGGCTGCGGGCGCTTGTTTCTGTTTGATGCCGTCAGCTGCTGCGATGCTGAACTACTGGCGAGGCAGCATTGAAATCATCAGGGGCTTCACGGCCGCCATGTCGCAGCCTGGCGTTAGCTTGGAACTTCTTTTAGCGTTGGAGGCAACAGCAGTATTGGCCATCCTCTTGTGGCTTCAGGCACGCCACAATCGCGGCGAGGCGGGATTCTACACTTTGTTTCTTGCCGTCCCAGTGTTCGTCAGTTTTAAACAGGGGTTCGTTCGCCAAGATACGCACGTGGTCGATTTTTTCTGCTTTGTCGCACTGTGCTTAGCGCTGATATCGCTAACCATTCGCCTCCATGGAAGGGATGCGAGCCGGGTCGCGGGGCTGGTGATTCTCTGCTTCGTCATTTGGCAGGACACGGTAGGCCGTTTGGCGCCGCGGCCTACCAGCCTTCAGGCTACCGGCATCCAGGCAGTTAGGATGTTGCGGGGAGCCCTACAGATTCACCGGCTGG